>NZ_JBNGCO010000004.1:0-92811 GCF_049974805.1 Baaleninema sp. | reverse complement strand
GATGAGACAGTCCCGCTTCAGCGATGCGATCGAACACATATTGCTTCTGTTCCTCGTCGAAGACGCGATCGAATCGATCGGACTTTTGCAACTGAATCACCTGAGAGACTTTCTGCTTCCATTTTTCGCGATCGCGCAACAGCGACGCCGACGTTTTGCGGTAGTTCGTCAGCATCCCCGCCTCGAAGGGAACCCCCAGAAACTCACAGAGGGGAACGAGAACCGCCTCGGGATCGCGAACCAGGAGTTCGTAACGGACGACATAATGATTCTCTTTTTGAGAATAGGTTAAACTCCGTTGCGTTGTTTCGATCCAGCGATTGACGCAGTAATCTAAACTACTCGCGCCTTTCCACCACTTGGGATACTGTCGAGACACTTCGTACATCGACGCCGCAACTTCCGGGCCGTTGCGAACGATATGAACCACTTTTGAATTAGGAACGTAACGTTCGATTTCATCGAGATGGTCTATATGTTCGGGGGTTTTTTCAACAACAATATTTTTATTATACTCCAAACCAATATCGTGAAGCAACCCGAAAAACACTCGTGTATACCACCCAATAAAACCGACTTTCGGCAACCGTTTAGCAACGTCTGGCCGTTTGAGGTCTTTAGAGAAAAAGGCTTCTAATACAGGATAAAGCTGCCGAGACACGACGCCGTATTTCTTGCGCCTCGGCTCTCGTTCGGGCTGCAAAAAAATAAAATATTTCGTTTCTGGAAACGACACAATATCCGAATGGGTAGCTAAAAGAGTTTGCAATAACGTCGTACCCGAGCGAGGACAGCCAACCACAAATACTGTTGGCTTTGCTTTAAGAAAACTTAACATCAAGATCCGAATTTTTCCCGATTTCAATTTATATAATTGCACGTAAGATAGTGGAAGAGTGCATCTTTTAACTTCAACTGCAAGATCCCCAGCGAGATCCGAAGAGAACGTTCAACCCTCAACCTTTGTCCTGCCCGCATGACCCTAACCTCTGTCATTATCGCCAGCGAGTCTGACGAGGCCGAACTCCACGAGACCCTCGACTCTGTTTTACACCAAACGGTCGCCGAACAGCTCGAAGTGATTCTGCTCCATCGGGACACCGAGGAGAACAGTTCCGAGTCCGTTGCCACGATCGACGACTCGCGGGTTCGGGTGGTTCCCGTGGGGAACCGCAGCCCCGTCGCGTGCTGGAATCTCGGACTTCGCGAAGCCACCGGAGACACCATCGCCTTCATGAAAGTGGGCGATCGCTGGACTCCGGACAAACTGGAACGGCAACAGGCAGCACTGGCGGAAAATCCCGAGGCGGGGGTGGCGTACAGTTGGGTAGAATTCAGCGACGAGGCCACCCCCTGGGGCGATCGCCATCAGGAACTTCAGGGAAATCTCTGGCCGTACCTGTTGGTGTGGGATTTCCTCGAAACGCCCTCCAATCCCCTCGTCCGCAAAGCGGCGTTTAACGCCGTGGGGGAATTCGACGAAAACCTCAAAACAGGTGCAGCGTGGGATATGGGGTTGCGTTTGGCGCGTCAATTTCCCTTCGTGTGCGTTCCCAGCGTCAGCCTGTTGCGTCGCCAACCGATGGCGCTGGACTTGCCTCTCGATTTAGCCCAATGGGAAACCGACCGTCTCGCCGTTCTCGATCGCGCCTTTGCCGGAGAAACCGAATCGATTCAGTCGTTCCACTGGAAAAGTCAGACCAACCTCTACAAACATCTGGCGTACTGGGCATTTCGCCCCCCTCTAACCCCTGAAAGCCGCGAACTGGCATATCGCTATCTGTGCTATCTAGCCGAACGAGACCCAGCATTTCGGGACGAAGCCGACTTCATCAGTGTCGCCTTGTTAGCCACTCACTCCGACTTAGAGGAAGAGTGGTTGGCGGGGGTGGGGAAAACGTTCGATCGAGCGTTTTTCCTCCAATCGATCGCGCGATCGCCTTACCCGACGATCTCCGTCGTCGTCCCAGCTTACAACTGCCAAACCACCATCAGAGCCACCCTCGACTCCCTCTTCAACCAGACCTTTAAAGACCTTGAAGTTCTCGTCGTAGACGACAGTTCCACCGACGAGACCCTCAGCGTCGTCAAAGCGATCGAAGATCCGCGTCTGCGGGTGTTTTCCTATCCCAACGCCGGCCCCGCCGCCACCCGCAACCGAGGTTTCAACCACATCCTCGGACAATACGTCTCCTTCATCGACGCCGACGACCTTTGGACGCCAGACAAACTCCAAGCGCAGCTAGACGCCTTGGAAGCCAACCCCGACGCTGCCGTAGCCTATAGCTGGACGGACTACATCGACGAATCGGGACAGATTATCCGACCGGGAAGCCACCTAGCCGTTAACGGCGACGTACTCTCTCATTTGTTACTGGGAGATTTCCTCGAAAACAGTTCTAACGCCCTGATTCGTCGCGAAGCAGTCGCAGCGATCGAGGGGTTTGACGAAACATTAATTAGCGCCCCAGATTGGGACTTTTTCCTACGTCTGGCCGATCGATTCCTCTTCGTCTGCGTTCCCCAAGCTCAAATTTTGTATCGCCTGAGACCCCAATCGATGGCGTCCGATGTCGTCCGTCACGAACGTTACTGCTTAACAGTTCTCGATCGAGCATACCGTACCGCGCCCCAAGCCTTTCAATCTCTGCGATCGCAAAGTTTGGCTAACCTTTACCAATACCTCACCTATCGCGCCCTCCAACCCCCTTGGAATGTCAAAAACTGTCAAGCTGTCGTGGGATTCATTGAAAACATCCATCGATACGATCCTTTTGCCCACGAGTACAGCGATCTTTTAGGGAAGATTGTCGCCGCCGCCATCACCCACAGCAGCCTACCTCGGGATACAGCCCAACGGCTTTACCCCGATACCGATCCCGGGTTTGAGGCAGAAGACCTGTTTCAATACACGCGATCGCGTCCCTATCCCGCCATATCAGTGATTATCCCGGCCTACAACGCCGAAGACACCATCACAGAAACCATCGACACCGTTTTACAACAAACCTTTACAGATTTTGAAATTATCGTCATCGATGACGGATCGAGCGATCGAACCGTCGAAGTAGTAAAAAGTATCGACGACCCGCGCATCAAAGTGTTTTCCTATCCCAACGCCGGCCAAGGCGAAAGTCGCAATCGAGGCGCCTGTCACGCCCAGGGCGAATTTTTCGCCTTCCTCGACGCCGACGACCTCTGGACGCCCCACAAACTTGAAGAACTCTATAACGCCATCGTTAAATGGGAACAACCCACCGATCCCGAACGGCGATATGAAAATCGCAAACCCGCCGTAGCCTACAGTTGGGTCGATTGGATCGACGAAGACGGCAAGCACCTCGAACGGGGATGCGATTATACTTGCAACGGGTACATCTATCCCAAATTACTGCTGAGCGACTTCATCGCCGGCGGGTCGAACATTTTAATGTGGCGGGGTGCGTTTTACCAAGTGCGGGGGTTCAATCCGGAATTTCCTCCGGCCGAAGATCGCGATATGTGGTTGCGTCTGGCGGAAAAATTTCATTTCGTCGCCGTCGAAAAACCCCACTTGCGTTACCGACAGGTTCCGACCTCCCAATCGGCCAACGTCGAACGCATGGAGCGATCGCAGTTACGGGTACTCGAAGCGGCCTTTCGTCGCGCCCCGACGCAACCGCCTTTTGTCGAACATCCCGATCTCCTACCTGCCTACGAGCGACAAACCTACGCCAACTCCTATAAATACCTTACCTTTAAAGCCCTCGACGGCGAACCCACCCAAGCCAGAGGAAAGTTAGCGGCTCGGTTGTTTTGGACTGTATTGAAAAACGAGCCGCAGTTGTGGCAAGAGCGACGGTTTGTCTTAAAGTTTTGGTTGCGAATTGCAGCCACAGCGTTCCTTCCGCCCACGTGGACGCAACGCATTCTCGATCGCTTCCCCACCTTTCCCAAACTGCATCGGGAACTCTTGTTTTACACCAAAATGGACGCCATCGTAGATAACTAGATTATGGGCAGTCAAAGCATTCGGATTTTCAAACAATTGACGATAGGGCGAAGGATTCGAGAACTCGGGGAACGAATGCGGTTTGTCCTAACTGTCTGGTTTCAACCCGCAGCAGCCTATTGGCGATGGGGGCATTTCCTCGAAGCAGCTCAACGGGAGGTACAAGCAGAAATCGCCTATCGCAAAGCACAAATTCACAACCCTCGCGATCTGACGACGACTCGCGCTCTAATCGATTTATTAAAACGGCGAGAGGCTTGGAACGACATCGCAGAAGTTTACCTGCAAGCCTTAGACGCACAACCGGAAAAACGCTGGTGGTACGAAGGTCAACTTTGGACAGCTTTAGAGCGTACCAGCCGGCTTCCGAGTGCTGTCGAACGGTTACAGAAAGCCGTACAGAACGCCCCCGATAACCTCGTCGTTCGTCTCAACCTCGCTGAAACCCTAACTCGACAGGGAGATCTCGACGGTGCGATCGACTGTTACGAAACCGCCAATCGTATGAAGTTTAAACGGTCGTATCCGAATTTAGTTTGGCGTTCCCAGCAATTTCTCGAACCTCGCTTCATTATTATTGGGGCTGCCAAGTGCGGTACGAGTTCTCTCTACTCGTATTTAGCCGCACATCCCAAGGTCTTGCCAGCAGCCGTTAAAGAAATTAATTTTTGGTCGCAACGGTTCGATATTCTGAGAGAGAGCCAGCCCGATCGAAGTTTAACTTGGTATCTGGCGCATTTCCCCGCCGTCGCTGAAACCGAAGGATTTGCTACCGGAGAAGCGAGTCCGAGCTACTTTGCCTCTCCAGAAGCCCCTAAACGCTTGTACGAAGCTTTTCCCAAGGTTCGACTGGTGGTTTTACTGAGAAATCCTGTCGATCGAACCATTTCCCAGTATTACGACCGAGTCCGTCGCCATCAAGAACACCGACCTATCGATCGGGCGATCGAAACTAGCTTATCAGGGAAATTCGAGACAGAAGCTGAAGCCGTGTTGGCAGATATCTATTTACGCCAAAGTCGGTACGTCCAACAATTACAACACTGGTGGCATTGGTTCCCCAAGCCTCAAATCCAGGTGGTTCGGAGTGAAGATTTGTTTGAAAAGCCTGACGAGGTGGCTAACAGTGTCTTTGAATTCCTCGATCTTCCCCCCTGTCACAAAGAAACCTATCGTAAATACAATACAGGGAGCTATCCCCCCGTCGAGCGAGCCATCCGCCAAACACTAAGGGCTTACTTCCAACCAGATATCGAACGACTCGAAGCCGAACTCGGTCGAACGTTACACTGGGAACCCTCCCTGTGACTCAAATCGCTTTATAGCTTCAAGCATTCCCGACAGAAATACCGAACGCTATGCTTCATTTAACAAGTTATCTCAAACAAGGGATCGAACGATGGAAACAGTTACCAAGGATGCTTCGCTCGCTTGTCGATCGTGCCGAGGTTCGCCTACATCCACAGGATCCGTGGAAACATTACCACTTGGCTAAAACACTGTTACAACTTCAAGAGTTTCAAGCCGCAGAATTTCATTACCGTCGCGTCATCGCACTCGATCGCTCGATCGCTCTAGCTCATCACGAACTTGCAGACGTATTACAAGCCCAAGGTCGTTTGTCCGAAGCTGAAGAATGCTATCGACAAGCCATCGAACTCAACGAGGAATTTTTTTGGTCGTATCACAACCTCGGCGACGTCCTACGGAAACAGGAAAAATGGTCTGAAGCTGCTGAGACTTACAAAAAGGCATCTCGTTTCAACCCGGACTTTTACCCCACTTACGAACACTGGAGTCAGGTAGCCGTTCGTTCCCGACGCTGGGAAGACGCCATTTTCGCCTATCATCGCGCCCTAGAATTGCAACCCGACAATTTTCAAATTTGTTATGACTTGGCGGGATTACTGCGACGATTCGATCGGACGACAGAAGTCGCCAACTTATATTTAAAAACCATCAATCTCGATCCCACTTTTCCTTGGTTTTACCATCATTACTTTTGGCGAACGCTCAATACTGAAGGAAAACTAGAAGAGGCGATCGAACGCTATAAAACTGCACTAAAAAGTCATCCTGACTCCATGGAAGTTTACGTCAATCTGGGCGAAGCACTGACGCATCAGAAACAAATCCCCGAGGCGATTACATATTATCGAACAGCCCTGCACCGCAAACTGAAACGAGAACGTCCAGAGATTTTCTCGAATGAAGAAGTAAGCGAAAGTTTAGAAACCGCTCGGAAGCCCGATTTTATTATTTTAGGCGCTCAAAAAGCCGGAACGAGTTCCCTTTACTTTTATTTAAGCAAAAATCCCCAAATCCTCTCTCCGTTGCGAAAAGAGTTGGAATTCTGGTCTTGGAAATTCCATCGTGGAATTGACTGGTATTTTTCACAATTTCCGCCCTTGACACCTGACTCCCAATTTTTAACCGGTGAAGCTTGTCCCGGCTATCTAGATTTCGATGTAGCAGCAGAACGACTGAAGGAAAATTCACCGAACACTAAATTTATTATTTTGTTGCGCAACCCAGTCGATCGAGCTGTTTCTCATTATTATCATTGGATCCGTCGTCATCAAGAAGATCGGTCGTTTGACGTAGCTATCCAAGCAAAAATAATGGAGATTCACCAAAAAGGAACGGTTTGGAATCAACACAGTAATTACGTAGCTAGAGGAGTTTACGTTGAATTTATACGGCATTGGCTATCTCTCTTCCCGAGAGAAAAATTCTTAATTTTAAAAAGTGAGGATTTTTATCAAGATCCGAGCAAAACCCTAAAAAAAGTTGATAATTTTTTGGGGGTTCCTGTATCCACACTTTCAGAATACAAAAAACATAATGCAGGTTCTTATTCACCCGTCTCTCAAAAAAGTAGAGACTATCTTAATGATTTTTACAGCCCCTATAATCAAGAGCTAGAAAAATTGTTAGGAATTGAATTGAATTGGAACTAATTAACAAGAGTTATAAAATATGAAAAACAAAAAGACAATCCATAAAGCTTTCGTCTCATTCCTGTGTCGAGCTGCGATTTTCGCCCGATATAAACCTTCATTTTATGCCAAAAGACTCGGCGATATTTTGCACGAATCCCAAGAATTCGACCGGGAAATAAACCTGTATTATAAGGCGATCGATATCGTCCCTAACAGTCCGGAACTGCACGAATCTTTAGGAAATGTACTTTCACAAAAAGAGCAATGGGAAGCAGCCGAACGCGCCTATCGTAGGTCTACTCAACTCAACCCTAAAAATCGTCAAGCATACCAAAATCTTGGAGACGTTCTGTTTTATCAAAAAAAGTGGTTAACAGCAGAAAATGCCTATAAAAACGCAATTGCAATCGAACCGAATATATTTTGGCTGCATCAAAAACTGGGGGATGTTCTCATCAAACAAAAAAAATGGTTAGAAGCTGAGACAGCCTATAAAAAAGCGATTCAATTAAAAGATACATTTTTCTGGTCTCATCAAAAACTGGGGTTAGCACGGTTTAAACAAAGAAAATGGCAAGCCGCAGAAACTGCTTTTCGCGACGCGCTAACACTCAAATCTGATGCTCCCGAAACCTACGCGAAACTCGGGACTGTCCTCGCACAGCAACAACGATGGCTCGAAGCAGTGTCCGCTTATATTCAAAGCGAAAAAAAACAGCATAAACCCAATTCAGAGTCCTTAGAAAAACTAATAGAGTGTCGCCAGCAACTCGAACAAAAATCGGATTCCTGGGAAACTTATCGAAGTATTTTGTATGCCCTTATAAAACTTAAATACTGGCAAGGAGCAGTGGCCGCCTTTTGGAAATCGATCGAAGGTAAACCCGAGCAGGGATGGTGGCGGTACGATCGTTTGTGGAAACTGACCGCTCAACAAAATCGGTTAAAAGACTTCCAACAAACATTTGAGACCAGCATTGCTAACTATCCCGACAATCTCGATAGTTATCTGAATTTAGCTGAAGTTCTAACTCGCCAAAACCGGACTTCCGAAGCGATCGACTGCTATCGCAAGTTCTCAAAACGTGAAATCCTCAAACGCTACCCCCATCTTAGTCCCGAAACTTCCTTGAAATCTCCGCATCCTGACTTCATTGTGATTGGCGCTCAAAAGTGCGGCACGACATCTTTATATTACTATCTCAACGAACATCCTAATCTGTTTTTGTCGCTGAATAAAGAAATTCATTTTTGGTCGATTAATTATGACAAAGGTTTAGATTGGTATCTCGCACATTTTCCACCCGTTCCAGAATCAGAATATTTATTGACGGGTGAAGCCAGTCCGACCTACTTAGATTTTCCGGAAGCCGCCGAGCGGTTAGCTCGAGAGTTTCCCAAAATGAAACTCATTGTCTTGTTACGGAATCCAGCCGATCGAGCCATATCTCATTACTACCACTGGGTTCGACTGGGCAAGGAAGAGCGATCGCTCACAACAGCTATCGAACAACAGCTTCAAGAAATCTCCAGTCTCAAAAATCCGTTCGGCTTACGCGATCGTTACATTATCAGAGGACTTTATGTCGAATTCCTAAAACATTGGTTTAAGTTTTTTCCAAGAGAACAGTTTCTAGTTCTCGAAAGCGAGCGTTTCGATCGCGAACCCTCCACTATTCTCCAACAAACTCACCAATTTTTAGGTGTTGCCCCCGTCCCTCTCCAAGAATACCAAAGATACAACACCAGTACTTACCAATCGACTCACGAGGACGTTCGTGCATTACTCACTGAATTTTATCGTCCTTACAACGAAGAACTCCAAACCCTTCTCGAGATGACCTTTAACTGGTCGTAAGCTACCCGTTACTTCCCCGCCTTTCATGCGTACCCGTCAGCTCCTACAATTTGAATCTCAGCGCGTCATCCACCTCGGGCGGGCGATGCGTATCGTCTGGGAAAGCGGCCCCATCTGGACGATCGCCCGTACCGCATTAACCATCGTCCAAAGCTGTCTTCCCATCACGCGCCTGTACATCATGAAACTGCTCCTCGACGCCATCACCACAGGCTTCGACGCGAGCAACCCCGAAACCGCCTTTGCCAAAGTCACCCCTCTCGTCATCGCCATGGGGGTCGTCAACCTCACCGGGGCCATGTTGAGTTCCGTCTCCACCCTCGTCAACCAATACCAACAACAAGTCGTTTCCGATCGACTCCTCGAAATTATCCACGACCAAGCCATCACAGTCGATCTCGAACACTACGAAAACCCCACCTACTACGACATCCTCGATCGAGCCAAAAACGAAGCCAACGGCGTCCCCCTACGACTCCTCAACCGCCTCGAACAAGTCGGCAGCAACTTCGTTCAACTAGCGACGATGGGGGCAACGCTCCTGACCTTTAACTGGCTCGTGGCCGGTGTCTTGTTCCTTCCCGTAATTCCCCGCATTCTCGTGCGCGTCGCCTTCGTCCGAGAAATTCACCGATGGTTGAAACAACGAACCGCCACCCAGCGAGAAGCCGGATATTACAACAGCCTGGTACTCAACGACCAACACGCCAAAGAAATTCGCCTCTTCGACCTCGGCAAACTCTTTTCCGATCGCTTTCGCCGACTGCGCTGGCGTCTGCGAAAAGAACGCTTAGCAATCACCTTGCGCCGCACGACCGCCGATTTCCTAACCACCCTGATTTCCGTCGTCGCCACCTGGGGCGTGTACGCCTATGTGGCCTACCAAACCGTTCAAGGTAACATTACCGTCGGCGATCTCGTACTTTACAACCAAGCGTTTCGTAAAGCCTACAGCTCTCTCTGGAACATCCTGCAAGGGGTTGCCGGACTCTACGAAGACAATCAATATCTCTCGTACCTCTTTGAATTTCTCAGCATCAAACCCAAAATCGTCGATCCGCCCTATCCCAAACCCGTCCCTCGTCCCATGCAAACTGGACTGGCCTTCGAGAACGTGGATTTCCGCTATCCCGACAGCGAACGGCAAGCTCTCAAAAACATCGATCTAACCCTGCAACCGGGAGAAGTCATCGCCCTAGTCGGTGAAAACGGCTCGGGAAAAACGACCCTGATCAAACTACTTTGTCGGTTGTACGACCCCACTGCCGGACACATTACCCTCGACGGTATCGACCTCCGCGATCTCGCCGTGAAAGACCTACGACGCCAAATCAGCGTCATTTTCCAAGATTACGCCAAATACCATTTAACGGCGCGGGAAAACATTTGGCTGGGGAACGTGGACTGTTCTCCCGACGACGAAAGCATCGTGGCCGCCGCTCGCCGGGCCGGAGCTGACGAAGTGATTCAAAGTCTTCCGCGTGGGTACGATAACATCCTCGGAAAGCGGTTCGAGAGCGGGGAAGAGTTGAGTATCGGTCAGTGGCAGAAAGTTTCGATCGCCCGAGCCTTTTTGCGCGACTCCCAAATTATCGTTCTCGACGAACCCACCTCCGCCCTCGATCCCAAAGCCGAATACGAAGTCTTTAAAAAGTTTCGAGAATTGCTTCAGGGTCAGTCTGCGGTGTTAATTACTCACCGACTCTCCACCGTGAGAATGGCCGATTGCATTTACGTTCTCGATAAAGGACGTATCGTCGAAAGCGGACCCCACGAAGTCTTGATGGAACAGCAAGGGGTTTACGCGCGACTGTTCGAGACGCAAGCCCGAAATTATCGTTGATGGAGGGGTATGGTCGCAATCTCTGTTGTGATTCCGGTGTATAACGGCGAGGCGACGATTCGATCGACCCTCGAATCCGTTCTCGACCAAACCTTTCGCGATTTCGAGTTAATCGTCATCGACGATGGTTCCACCGATAACACAGTGGACGTCGTCAAATCGATCGCTGATGAGAGAATTTCCCTGTACTCCTATCCCAACGCTGGACAAGCCGAAAGTCGCAATCGCGGCGCAAAGCTAGCTTCAGGGGAGTTTCTCTCCTTTATCGACGCAGACGACTTATGGACGTCAGACAAACTCGACGCCCAGCTTCAGGCGTTGAAAGACCATCCCGACGCTGCAGTGGCCTATAGTTGGACGGCACACGTAGACGAGAGCGATCGATTTTTCCGCCACGGTCCGCGTCTGAGTTTTGAAGGGAACGTCTACGACAAACTGATAATTAACGATTTTGTGGGGAGCGGTTCCAACGTTTTAGTTCGCAAATCGGCGTTTTTCGACGTAGGGGGATTTGAAACTTCGTTTCCTCCCGCAGAAGATTGGGACTTGTGGGTGCGTTTGGCGGCCAAATATCGATTCGTCGTCGTACCGAAGGCGCAGATTCTCTATCGTACCTTGACGCGATCGGCTTCGTTTAACCTGGCGAAGATGGAAGCCTCGAGTTTGAAAGTCATCGATCGAATTTTCGAGACCGCCCCCGAGTCCTTAAAACCCTTCAAAACCCTGTGTTTGGGACATCGGTACAAATATCTCACCTACAAAGCCCTGGATTTAACGCCCGAACGAAAACGGGCGCGATCGGCATTTCGGTATTTAGCCTTAGCCTTGTATTTCGATCGAGACTTGTGGCGGCGGCGCGTCGTTTGGAAAGTGCTGTTGAGAACCACCGCCACCCTAGTATTACCCGAACCCTGGATGCATCGCTTGGTCGATCGATATCCCAAACCCTTCGATATCGAAGCGTTGCTGATTCATATGCGGTTTCCCTAGAAAGACTCTTGCCGCGAAAGACCTCCAAGTCGATCGATGATATGATGGGAGACTGGGCGTTTTGTGTCCGAACGCCATTCCATCGAACAGCTCGAGTATAGTTCAACTTAGGAGAACGGAAATATGGCTCGCAGATGCCAAGTCACCGGAAAAAAAGCCAATAACGCTTACGCAGTCTCTCACTCTCACCGCCGCACCAAGCGTTTACAAGAAGCCAACCTGCAATGGAAAAAAATTTGGTGGCCGCAAGGAAACCGTTGGGTACGCCTGCGCCTGTCCACCAAAGCCATTAAAACCATTCAACGAAAAGGATTGGCCGCTGTCGCCAAAGAAGCCGGCATCGATTTGAACAAATTTTAAATCGGGCGACAAACTGCAAATTTCACAATTTAACACCAGTCGAGCCGGGTTTCACATCGAGTGAAGCCCGGTTTTGCCATCGAGAGGATAAGATTTGGCCGTGAACGAGTCGGGAACTTCAAACCTGGAACTTCATATGCGATCGTGCCGTCTCCGCTCACAACCCTAACCGTCCGCCATCTCGCAACAACTACAGAGACAAAATACAGAAAAACCGTAGAAACCCAGATCGATTCTAGAGAGCAGATGGGTACGCTAAGAAAGAGACTCAGTAAATTCTCGATATTGTCGCTCCGTGTCAGAATGCGCTAACACTGAGTTAGCCTCCCGGCCAGAGCCGCCGGGATGTCGAGCTTCGATCGACCCCCATCGAAGACCCTTCTTTCAGGTTGCATCGTTCGTTCCGTCTGGGTTCGTATCACCCTAGCATCTGCCGAGTCAGCCCGAGACCTATGGCTAAGCCCCACTCGATCGTTATGTTGAAGCGTTGGTTGAAAAACGCGCTCAAACTGGCCTGGGCGAAATTCGCCCAGTTCCTGCGTCGTAACCTCTTAGAACCGCTATTTTCCCGACGCCGCCGCCACAAACAGTTGAGGACAGCGGGCTTCGTCTTACCGACGGCGATTATGTTGCTGCTCGTCATGGCGCTCGTCGTCGGTGCCATTTTACTGAGAACCGTTACGCGCACCGAGCAAGCCATTTTAATCCGCCGGGATCGAGTGATTTACAACGCTGCTACGCCAGCGATCGATCGGGCCAAAGCCAAGCTCGAATACATGTTCACCCAGGACGATCGCATTCCCCAAGGGATTCCGTCGGAAGAATTGCTCGAACGGATCATGTTGAACATCGAAGAAAACCCCGATCCCAATGCCCCCGACCCCGATCCCAACGCTCCTCCCTATACCTTGCCCGATGAAAAACGCCTAGACATCGATGGTGACGGAGAAAAAGATAACGCTTGGTATTTCGATGTAGACCAAGACGGAGACGGCACAGCAGACGATGAAAATAAC
This sequence comes from Baaleninema sp., assembly GCF_049974805.1. Taxonomy (NCBI): domain Bacteria; kingdom Bacillati; phylum Cyanobacteriota; class Cyanophyceae; order Oscillatoriales; family Oscillatoriaceae; genus Baaleninema; species Baaleninema sp. The sequence continues at coordinate 79,811 of NZ_JBNGCO010000004.1, read as the reverse complement.
AACGGCGTTCCCGATTTGCGAGTCGCTTACTCCGTCATTTGGAACACCCCGGCCGAGGTGACCGAGTTAGCTCAACAAAGCGACAACGATCTCACCGCACGAGCAGGCAGACGTGAAGTCCGACAAGGGCCTTACGGCGGCATACCCAAACCCGGATGCGAACCAGCAGCAGACGAAGACATCAGTCGTATTGAAAACGGTTGGTTGCGCGATCCCGTCAGTACGGCAATTTTGCTCAAAAATTTCCAAATCGATGCCTTTGCCATAGCCGATAACGAGGATGGAACAGTCACGACCTTAGAAGTCCAACAAGAACGGCAAGCCGACCGAGGTAACAAGTGGGGGGCATGGTTCCGTAACGACCTGGAAATCTTTCCCGGTCGCGATTTCAAATGGAACGGGGCGATGCACTCCGATGGAAGTCTCATTATCGGTCGCAACCAACCCCGGCGACTTCGCGTCAGCGTGTACGGCTATCTCGTTAGCGGACCTGGGTCTTGTCTCTATCAAGCTGGTCGATCGACCTCAGAAGTTACCTTAGATCGATCGGTCGATCCCGAAACTGACGAAGTCTACGAAGGACAGATGGTCAGTGGATTAGTCAACAGCAACGAACTCTCTCCGGGTTCCTTCTTCCACCTCTGGGACGAGAGCAATCCCCAACATCACGAAAACGATACCGACCCACCTCAAACCTTCATCGATCCCGAAACGGATTCCTTGAACAATTCAAGAAGCGTGATTGGCATTACGTTAGACCCCATCGTTTTATTTACCGAAGATCGATCGGTCTATCGGAATCCTAGCTATAGTGCCAGTAACGTTCGGGACGAAAGTTTTGAAGCCAGCGATTTGTGGGGACGCAGCCGAATCTTCAACCAATCAGCCAAACGTCCTTACGTGGACGACTTCTATCGCGCCGACGATCGCTATGGTCCTAAACCCGGTTACGGTAGCGATGAAAATCTACGCCTGAAAAATATCAATGGCGTCGGACTTGGCGTTCAAACTGGAGAACCCATCACAACTGCCACCGAAGATCTCCTGCGGCTCGAAGTCGGAGACGACGAAGATCCCAAAGATTTGGGACTCGATGGCTATTGGGAACGGCGAGCCTGGCGCGAAGGAATGCGCGTTATTGTCGGTCAGCGTTTAGAACTCGGGCAAGATGCCTTTTCCGGTACCACCGATCCCCAACAGGTCGAAGAAGACAAACTGACCCGAAATCGACTGCACGAATCCCTACAACGCCGAACCCTGCGCGACAACCTCGCGGCCGCGCAAACGACGGCTATCTACCATGCCGCAGAAGCAGCGAACGGCACAGACGATCCGCCAGTGGCAGCCCTGGTCACGACCGTTCACCCCGGTACCGCCGAAACCCTCAAACACAGTGCTATCTTCAGCCCTCCTCAAATTCCCTTTGCCGTTAAATCTGACTACAACACCCTATTCAACGGCAATTTCGGAGACGATGCCGAAGAACTGGTTTTAGATTTCTTGACCGGTCACGGCACCAACGGTTGGCAGTTAGACCTCACCAACTTCGATGTCGGAAAGGCTGAGATGCAAGAAGCCCTAGACAATCTCGCCCATCTAGCCGGAGATATAGACGGAGCTTTTCCTGCCAAACAAGAAGCCGGGGAAATTCATCCCAATCCAGCTCTGACACAGTGGGGTAACTTCTCGAACCTACGTCGGACTCTCAACGACGATCGCGACAGTTTTGCCGATTGGTCGAACAAACACACCGCCGCGTTAACCTTGGGAGCCTTAGCTTACAACATCAGCTATCTCGATGCCTTTGACTACGCCACCAACCAACCGGCTATTCAGCAGTTGCACGATGCTTTAACTCTTCTCGGAGACGGCGACACCAGCAACGGCGAAGTCAAACTCATTGAAGACCCAGATACCGGAAAAGTTCGGGTCGAAGTCTATCCTGACGGGTGGTCGAGTGGCGATCCGGTCGCCAACTTCGTTCTCGTTCCCGAAGGCTTAGACAATCCCGAAAACCTACGAGGCGTCGTGCCTCCCCCCGAAGCGTACATTGCCGCATTACCCCAAGACCAACAAGAATTAGCCCGCTTGTTAAATCTCAAAGAACAAGTGTATCGCGATCGAAAAATGGGATTCCGTCCCTCTCCCGACACCCCTGGCGTTTACCAATACTCCGCCAGATTTTTCGACGAAGATTTTAGCCCCGATACCAGCGACGTCATCCTCGACGAAAACGATACTGACCAACTGGCAGTGGTTTTAGGACAACCTTGGGTATTTTCAGCCGAAACTGAAAGCGGAGATGTCCTAGGACTCGACTTGAACGGCAACCGAAACACCGGTGACGACGACGAAGAGCCGAAGCCCGATAAAATTGAGGTCGAAGATGAAGAGGGAAATCCAGTCGCCATCAACGAGCCATCTGAGGGAGAAGATCTCAACGACGACGGCGATCTTCGCGATGTCAACGAAGACGCCAACCTCAACGGCGTTTTAGATCCAGGAGAAGATCTAAACGGCAACGGCGTCCTCGATACACCGTTCCGATTCAACTTCACCTGTGATTTTAGTGCGGAGACGGGTAATAACTACTTTGGCTTCGGCCGACCGGATGACATGAACGCATACGAAGAGGGTCGATTCCTCCGGTTAGCCACCAGTCTCTGCGGAATTAATGCCAACGAAGATCGCAAACTCGACGCCGATGGAGAACCGGACTACGATGCAGTTCTCGATGCGGTTTTCGACGGCGACGAAGACGAAGAAGACGTCAACGAAAACGGCCGTCTCGACACCCCTGCCAAATATCCCGCCCTGTACTATCTGTTCCCCATCGAGGACCACGACCACAGTACGGCCGCCGACGATCTGAACCTCGACGGAACCACGGACACCAACGACGATCAACCCGATGAAGTGTTCTACGTCGGAGATCCTTATGTCGTCTCTGAAAACGGCGGTTTCACTTACAAAGCGTTCGACGCCACTAAATTGAGTGAGATTGCCATCAAACCCTTGGCCATTGATAATTGGACGTTGCCCTATCTCAGGGTAGACAATCCCAGTACGCTCTGTGATAACGATGCCAGTGCCACCAATATCAACCCCAACTGTCAGCAATTCAGCCTCGTTTACGACGGTTTGAACAATAGTTACTATCGCGTTGGATTCAAAGATACTGCCCTCTACAACGGCCGGGAATTACAAAGCGTTCGTGTCTTAAACATGGATCTCGAACTGCTAACCGACAAAGCCGGTGGTGTTAATGGCGAGATTAACGGCGATACCTGGCTGGCAGGTGGAAACAACGAAGAAGCGATCGATGGAGGGATCGTCTTTGCATTTCGCGAAGACGGATTGCGGGAAGACGCTATCGAACGTCCCCCGGGAGGAAACTGTCGCGCTGCCAGCGATATCGGTAACGGATGCAACACAGAGGTGTTTAGTGGGGATAAAGGCATCGATCCGCAAGTCAACCCCGATAACGGTATCAGTCCCAAACCCGTTAACTTCGTCCCCGATCCCGATCGCAGGGCCCATGGTTTCCGAATTCTTAACGGCGAAGATATCTCTCGCGACGCGCGAGGAGGAGGGACCGAGTACGGTTTAACCCTGATTTCCGACAACGCTGCCTACATCCAAGGTGACTTTAATTGCCACAAATCCCCCGGCGGAAGTTGTGGAGATCCCATTGAAGAATTCAACTACACCTTGTCAGATAAAGACGACTGGGGACCGAACGAGTTTTACAACCAACGGAGCAATACCAACAGTCGAGATGGTCGGTTCGCCGATCCCGATGACGACAGTTGGCGGTATAGCGAGTTCCTCGTCGATGGTATGACCATCCTTTCTAACAACTTCTGCGACGGTAGCATCGAAGATCCGTTTCTAATCGTTGCAGAGACGGGTAGTACCCTAGATCCGGGAACCTCTCTGACCCAAGCCTTGCGCGATTTAAAGCGCAGCAACCTCGGTCAGTTAAACGAAGTGTATGGATGCCAACAAAATCCCCGACAAGATATTACGTCTTACTTAGCCTTTCCCCGTCCGAGCGACAATGCGAACATTGCCGACAATAGCGTTTGGTTGCGGGAAAATCCCGCCGATATCGATTCGCCGCTTCAAATTTCCCACAACGGCAATCCCCGACTGACGATCGATGCCTGGGACGATCCCGATCCCTTTGAATACGATGGAGCGTACTTCGATCTCGATCGAAGCACGAGCTACGGGCGTCCCGTCCAACGGGCGATCGTCGAAGCCACCAACGAGCAACACGTGAACGCCATTATTATTAGTGGCATTACACCTTCACGGCAACAACAATCTTACGGTGGTTTACATAACTTCCCACGCTTTATCGAAAATTGGGAGCAGAAAAACCTCTTTATGAGTGGGTCTTTCCTCCAACTCAACTTCAGCACTTCTTCGAGCGCTCCCTTCGACCAAGATGGTTGGGAACCTGACGCCACCCTCCAAGACGACGAGTTCATCCAATACTATCTCGCCCCCAATCGGCTCTGGGGTTACGATGTCGCGCTCCAGTTAACAGCACCCGGTCCGGTCTCGAGTCGTTTGGTGACAGTGGGAAGTACGCGTAGCGAATATTACACCGAGCTGCCTGTAGACGATCCGTACATCAAAACCCTGCGTTGTGCTTCGGCTGATGGCGGAGGACAAATCGATCCTCGCGTAACCAACTGTCCGTAAAAGCAGAGACCCCTTCACCCCAAGCGATCGTAGGTTAGCAAACGTACCCAACCATGAAACACTTCAAGTTCGAGCCACAATTTCGACGTTGGTGCAAAACCTCGAACACCTCCGAGGCGGGGTTAACGCTCGTGGAAGGGTTAGTGGCCATTCTCGTGGTTTCTGCTGTCACGATTTCTATTACCCCTGCCATTTTCCTCGCCGTCGCTACCCGCGTACAAAACCGACGGGCTGAACAGGCGATTCAACTGGCTCACGGTCAAATCGACCAAGTGCGGGTGTTAATCGAACAGGGAATCCAACCCGATACGGTTGATCGACTGCCTGCCCAGGCGGACGGTTCCGATCTTTCGGCTGTGGCAGCACCGAGTAGCGCCTTCGGTTCGCTGCAATCGACCAACTTTGAATGCTCTAACTACGATCGCAATCCGAGCCAAGTCCCTGTTGATAGTGCCTTACCTGTCGATATAGATGGAGATTGCGAAGAAGATTTTTTCGTGCAGACGTTTCGAGGTAACGAGCAAACTATAGAAATCGATACGGAAGATTCTACCTCGGAAATTCCGATCGTGTTTGGAATGGGCGTTCGAGTTTACTACAGAAACGCTGAGTTCGGAAACCTCGAAACTCAAGAGGCTTCCCTAACATTAACGAACGGGCAGGGACAGCAAACAAGGCGTCCGCTGGCAGTACTGTATACCACTCTCGCCCAAGCCGATCGCAGTCAAGCTCTCCAAAAATATTGTGAGATGTTGCCCGGTGGCAGCAACTGTGATTTCTAATCTAGATGCTCGCAGCTTTGGCGATCGATATTGCCCCCACGATTTCACACTCACCGAACCCCCGTTCCTCTTATCCTAAAAACGATGTCTGTCCTGTTTTTAACTCAACTGCTCGGCCGCTTTCGAGGCTGGAAAAAATCCCGTACTTCTCTCGGTTTTACGCTGACTGAATTACTCGTGTCGATTATTATTGGCAGTTTGATAGTGACGGGGTTGATGAGCCTAGTCGTGGAGTTAATGTCTACTGAGACGCGAGAAACAGCACGAACAGAAACTCAGCGAGAAATGCAAATGGCTCTCGACTTTATTAGTACGGATATTCGAGAAGCCGTCTACGTTTACGATGGAAAATGTTTGGCAGACGAAGACTTGAGCGGAACGGGATCTCTGATTTCAGATAACTGTTCGGGGCTTTTTAACGGGAATTACATTCCCAAGCCCAGCGATGACAGTGTTCCGATTTTGGCCTTTTGGAAACTCGATCCACTACCGGAGCAAGTTAGAGAAAATTGCCAAGAATTAATCGGAACTGAGGCTTGTATTGTGGGACGAATGTATACTCTTGTGGTATATTGGCTGTCTCGAAATAACGAAAGTAATATTTGGCAAGGTAAATCTCGTATCTTACGCTATACCCTGCCGAGGTATGAAAACGATGGAGATTTAGTCTCGGGTTATGCCGATCCAACTGTCAATACAAGTTTCGATCGATGGCCTCTCGATCTAGAAGGAAACAACCAACAGGATGGAAGCCCTGCGGATAACCGATTTGCAGTTTTGGTAGACTTTGTAGACGATCGCGCCTTAGAAAATATCCCCGAATTAGTCGAAGCGGGTGGAGCAAGTATCGAATGCCCTGCTGAAGATGCAACCAACGCTCGGATTCGATACATCCGAACCCCTAGCGATTCGACATTAGATCGATACGGTTTTAGCAATATGCGGAATTTCTACGCCTGTGTTAAGTTGTCCGAAAAGTTTACAGTCAACACAGATGAAGATACGGGAGAAAGCGGTGCTTTTAACCAAAAAGTGATTTTATTTTTAAGGGGAAATGCTGCAGGAAAGCCTGGTATCCGTACAGCTAACGAAGGATTTATGCCCGCGCTTCAAACACAAGTTTTAAATCGCGGCGTGCGAAATAAAAAACCCCCCACAGATTAGCTCTTTCACGGCAAACTGTGACGAGGTGGCAAGCAGCGAGACCTTCGATGCTGGTCTGCAAACTATCGAATCTGACCCAGGAGAGCCAAGTTTTATGTATTCGCGATCGCGATCGACCCCCCCATCTGACAACCCCACTCAAGACCCCAAAGCCGGATTTACCGTCATCGAACTACTGGTGGTCATCGTTATGGCTGGCATTCTGGCAGCGATCGCCGCCCCCGGTTGGCTGGCGTTCGTTAACCGCCAACGGATTAACGCTACCACCGATGCGGCTCTTCAAATTATGCGAACCGCACAGTCGCGATCGGTCACGGAAAACCGCACTTGGGAAGCCAGTTTCCGCGAAAGCGACGGTCAGTTACAAGGCGCAGTTCACCCCGTTGGGAGTGGGGCGGTTTGGGAAACTCTGGTTCCCGAAGCGGGCGATCGCGTTTTCATCAAGGCAGAGCTTACTGATATCGCTAATAGCGAGTGCGAAGCCGGAGACTACTGCGTGCAGTTTCAAGATCGCGGTGTGATTGCAGATAATTGGTTCGACAACCAAGCAGGGAACGACGATCGAATCGGACGCATGACCTTCGTCGCCAAAGACAATCCCGACGGAACGAAGCGCTGTATCGTCGTCGCGACCATTTTAGGCACCCTGCGGGTCGATCGAGATGAAGGCTGCGAATAGATCGATCGAGAACCTGGCCTCGCCGGCCGTCGAGTATCCGCCCATCGAGTATTACAATGAATCTGAAATTTTCCAGGTTCAACGCCCCCGATGAGCGAGTTGTCCTCTTCCATCGAGTCCCACCGCGAGATCGTCTCCAACCGTCCCGAGGTGTCGATCGTCGCCCCCATTTACAACGAAGTCGAGAGCGTCCCCAAACTCGTAACGGCCATCGCAGCCACGATGGCTCAAATCTCCAAAACTTACGAAATCGTCCTCGTCGACGATGGGTCTAGCGACGGTTCCACCGACTTACTCCAAAAACTAGCCCGCCAACGCCACGACCTGCGAGCCGTCATTTTCCGCCGCAACTACGGCCAAACCGCTGCTATGGCCGCCGGATTCCGCCACGCTCGCGGCCGCATTGTCGTGACGATGGATAGCGACCTCCAAAACGACCCCGCCGACATCCCTCGTCTGCTGACCACCCTCGAAGAAGGCTACGACCTGGTCAGCGGTTGGCGCAAAAACCGACAAGACGCCGCTCTGACCCGTCTGCTTCCCTCCAAAATCGCCAACTGGATTATCGGCCGCGTCACAGACGTTCCGCTACATGATTACGGCTGTTCCCTCAAAGCCTACCGAGCGGAAATCGTCGCCGATTTGAACCTTTACGGCGAACTGCACCGTTTTCTTCCCGCGTTAGCCTTTATTGAAGGGGCGCGTATCGTCGAAATTCCCGTCGCCCACCACGCTCGCCAGTACGGTAAAAGCAAATACGGCTTGGGGCGAACCTTCCGAGTTCTCATGGACTTGTTAACGGTCTTCTTCATGAAGAAGTTTTTAACTCGTCCGATGCACGTTTTCGGCTTTTTCGGAATTACCTGTACCTTCGCCGGAATCGCCTTGGGCGGCTATTTAACTTTCTTAAAACTCGCTTTGGGTCAAGATATTGGCGATCGCCCTCTATTAACCCTGTCTATTCTCCTAGTCCTTGCCGGAATCCAACTCTTTAGCTTCGGACTGTTGGCAGAACTGGTGATGCGAACCTATCACGAATCCCAAAAACGCCCCATTTACCGCGTGCGCGAAGTCATCGGCGATGATGGGGTGATGGGGTGATGAGGTGATGGGGCTTGGTGGTGCAGAAAAGTCCTGAAACCCTTCTTAGAAAAGATATCGCCGTATTAAAGGGTTCTGCTCAAAATCTCAGATCGGTAAATGGCTGCCAAGGATCTGGCACTCAAATACATATTTTGTGCATTTTGTCAACCACCAATCTCGGAAAGTTTTCTACCCCACTGAGGGGGATGGGGTGATGGGATGATGGGGTAATGGGATGATGGGGTGATGGCGGCGGTGCGTGACGCGGGAATACAATAGGCCTGACTTCGGCCTGATTTTCTAGTCCGCGTCACGCACCCTACCACTGCTCACTGTTCACTGTAAAAGTACGGTTTCCACGAATTAGCACTCGATACCCCAGAGTGCTAAGTTGAGTAGTTGGAGTCGCTCAACTACCCATATCATGGCAAAAATCGTTTCCTTCGATGAAGAGTCGCGGCGCTCGATCGAGCGTGGGGTCAACGCCCTCGCCGACGCCGTGCGTATCACCCTCGGGCCGAAGGGTCGGAACGTCGTTCTCGAGAAAAAATTTGGCGCACCGGACATCGTGAACGACGGCATCACCATCGCCAAAGAAATCGAACTCGGAGATCCCCTGGAAAATGCGGGAGCGAAACTGATCCTCGAAGTCGCTTCCCAAACCAAAGACATCGCTGGAGACGGAACCACGACTGCCACCGTGTTAGCCCAGGCGATGATTCGCGAGGGTCTCAAAAACATCGCCGCTGGAGCGAATCCCGTCGCCGTCAAGCGGGGCATCGAAAAAACAGTGGCGAAACTCCTTGAAGAAATTGCCGCTGTAGCCAAACCCGTCCAAGGGGACGCGATCGAACAAGTGGCGACCGTCTCGTCCGGAAACGACGTAGAAGTCGGCCAGACGATCGCCCAAGCAATGGACAAAGTGACCAAAGACGGCGTCATCACCGTAGAAGAGTCGAAATCCTTAACCACCGAGCTGGAAGTGGTGGAAGGGATGCAGCTCGATCGCGGTTACATCTCCCCCTACTTCGTCACGGACAACGAGCGTCAAGTGGTGGAGTTCGATAACGCCTACATTCTCATCACCGACCAAAAAATTAGCGCCATTCAAGATTTGGTGTCGGTTCTCGAAAAAGTTGCCCAACAGGGCAAACCCCTCCTCATCGTGGCTGAAGACGTTGAAGGCGAAGCTCTGGCCACTCTCGTCGTCAACAAAACCCGAGGTGTCCTCAACGTCGCGGCTATCAAAGCTCCTGGCTTTGGCGATCGCCGCAAACAAATGCTGCAAGATATCGCCATTCTCACAGGCGGTCAAGTGATCTCCGAAGATATCGGCTTGAGCCTCGACGCTCTGACCCCTGAGATGTTGGGAACGGCACGGAAAGTCAACGTGACCAAAGAAACGACGACGATTCTGGCTGAAGACAACGCTCGCAACAAATCCGACGTTCAAAAACGCATCGAGCAACTGCGTAAAGAACTCGAAAGAACCGATTCCGACTACGATTCTGAAAAACTGCAAGAGCGCATTGCCAAGCTCGCCGGCGGTGTCGCCGTCATCAAAGTGGGAGCCGCTACCGAAACCGAACTGCGCAGCCGCAAACTTCGTATCGAAGACGCCCTCAACGCCACCAAAGCGGCGGTTGAGGAAGGCATCGTCCCCGGAGGCGGTACGACTCTGATTCATCTGGCCAAGAAAGTCGAAGACTTTAAAGCCGGTTTGAGTGACGAAGAACAACTCGGCGCCAACATCGTCGCTAAAGCCCTCGAAGCCCCGCTGATGCAAATTGCCAACAACGCAGGCGTCGAAGGGTCGGTCATCGTCGAGAAAGTGCGCGACAGCGAATTTAACGTGGGTTACAACGCGCTCACCGGCCAGTTTGAAGACACCATCGCCACGGGGATTATCGACCCGGCGAAAGTGGTGCGTTCGGCCCTGCAAAACGCCGGTTCCATTGCTGCAATGGTGCTGACGACGGAAGCCCTGGTGGTGGAGAAACCCGAGCCGAAATCCGCTGAAGCTGACGCCGCTGCTGCCATGGGCGGCATGGGCGGCATGGGCGGCATGGGCATGGGCGGCATGGGCATGGGCGGCATGATGTAAGTCGTCAGCTTTTGCCAGTTCAGCCGTTGTCTGCTGGTCGTAACCCAGTTGCCACCGTGCGAAGGCAATAATCCAATTGCAATTCTGAGTACAATAAAGAGGTGAAGACTCGAAGTCCTCACCTCTTTATTGCGTTTGTTCCCCTTGCAATCGATTTGTAACAAATCTACCCGTCGATCGAAGAGCTGAATTAATCTAACGTTAGCGTTCCCGATTGAAGATCGAGCCTAAACCAAATACCTGAGTACTGCGGCTACTATCAACCCCATCGTTTCACAGGAGTTGCGTCGCGATCGAGCCATTGAAACCCTTTGACTAACCTCGAGAGTCCTGAATTGGGGAGCCCGTTGCCATCGCCGTGAGTTTGAAAGACGAGCCATGCGATCGCCACGATCTCTAGTTGTTGGCAGTACGACAGACGATCGATTGTGAGAGGATGTTAGAAAGCGGGCAAGGTCGCACCGGGCAATTCTGCATCTGTCTGCTATCTGGTGGTATTCCACGAGCCAAGCCACGAGTACGCCATGTACGTCCCCGAAAACCTAGAGTTGTTCGAGCTGTTCTTAGAACACAGTCCCGTTGCGATCGCGATGGTGGACTGTCAAATGAAGTATTTATGTACGAGTCGTCAGTGGCGAAAGCTCATGGGCATTGACGGCCAGCCGTTACAGGGACGATCGCACTACGATCTCTGTCCCCATCGCGTCCGACGTTGGCGATCGATTCACCAGCGCTGTCTTCAAGGTCGCACGGAACGCTGGCAAGATGCGACCTTTCCCCTCTCGGACGGCTCCCAACGATCCGTCAGTTGGACGATCCGCCCCTGGTACGACAACGAGGGTAAGGTGGGCGGCCTCATCTTAACCTGCGACGATATCAGCAAACCCAAACAGATTCTCTCGAAAGCGCGGCACGCGAAACGTCAGCTCCTCGAAAAGCTGGCTCGGGTTGAAGCCGAACTCAAACGGGAACGGGAAGAACGAGAACGCCTCGACAACACCCTTCCCATGAGCCAAATCTCCATCAACAAAGCCGGAGACGCGGTGTTTTGGTTCGCGCGTTCGGGACAGATTTTCTACGTCAACGACGCCGCCTGTCTCTCCTTGGGGTACAGCCGCGATGAGTTGTTATCTCTGACCATTCACGACATTAACCCGGACTTGCCGCCGGAAATTTGGCCCGACTACTGGGATCAAATTAAAGAGTTCGGCTCCTTTACCTTGGAATCCCGCCACCGTACCAAATCGGGGAAAGTCTTTCCGGTTGAAATTACCATTAACTCGCTGGTTTACAACGACGAAGAATATACCTGCACCTTCGCCCGAGACATTACCGAACGCAAACGGGCCGAAGCCGAACTCTATCAAGCCACCCTCGCCGCCGAAGCCGCCAACCAAGCGAAAAGCTCGTTCTTGGCCAACATGAGCCACGAACTGCGAACCCCCCTCAACGCCATTATCGGCTATAGCGAAATCCTCCAAGAAGAGGTCGAGGACATGGAACTCGACGACGAGGAAATGACCTCCGACCTCAAAAGCATCACCACCGCCGGACGCCATTTGCTCTCCATTATTCAAGATATTCTCGACTTCTCGAAAATCGAAGCCGGGAAAATGGACATCGTGCCAGAAATCTTCGAGGTGGCGCCCCTGGTGCAAGAACTCGAAGCGACGGTACAGCCGTTGGTGGAGAAAAATACGAATACGCTGCGGGTCGAGTGTAGCCTCAATTTGGGCAAAATGCACGCCGATCGCACCAAAGTCAAACAGGTATTGTTAAACCTCCTCAGCAACGCAGCCAAATTTACCGATCGCGGTACCATTTGGTTGACGGTCAACCGCCAAGAATCGCCGTTTAGCGCCATTGCTGAAGACGGTGCCGACCGGGAGACCTTCGACAAACCGGTGGCCGCTGAAGAGCCGGGATGGATTTGTTTCCGGGTCAGCGATACGGGCATCGGCATGACCCCCGACCAAATTCAAAGTATCTTTCAACCCTTTACTCAAGCTGACCAATCGACCACTAAAAAATATGGCGGGACGGGGTTGGGACTGGCCATCAGTCGTCGCTTCTGTCAGATGATGGGGGGCGATATCAGCGTGGAAAGCGAGCCGGGAGTTGGTTCGACCTTCATCGTCGATTTACCGGCCAATACCTCTTCTCGAGAGCGTTCGACGGGCGAAGGCAGCGCCTCCGCTTACCACGATCGCGCCTCGGGTAGCGAGGCGCTCTCGGAAGACGACGCGCCGCTACTGGAAGAAACGGCGGAGTTGTTGGGATTGCCGGAATTTGCCAACGTCAGTTTGGAGGATTTTGAAGGGGAAGAGGAAATCGACCGCGACCCGGACGATTTTCCGGAGGATTGGGAAGAGGAGGACGAAGAGGCTTGGGGCTGGGGGGACGAACCGCTTCTCAGCAGCGAACTGTTGGGGTTGCCCGATTTATCCGACCCCGATGCCTTGGCTGGGGACGAGACGGAACCGGACGACAGGGCCGAAGTCAATCCGGAGGCTTCGGAGTTTTTGGAATCAGAAGCCGTCGAGTCTCAAGAGTTCGAGTCTGAAGACTTCGAGCCAGAAGAGTTTGAGGAGCGATCGCCCTAACTGTTGACCCAGCGAAGTCCTTCACTCGATGCTAAAACAAGTCCTTTTTCGATCGATCTAACCCCTTCCTCGACCGTGCGAGACCCTCAAGATTTCGATTTTCACCGCGCCCGTGCCAGTTTGACCAAAACCCTGGCCCGATATTCCCGGCCGCCTCGTTCGCGACCGACCGATCGCAATACTCAACTCGATCGCTACTTTCACGAACAACGGGAAATTTTACAAGCCAATCTCGAAAAACTCGACCGTCAAATCCTCCGTATCGCCGCTTTCGGTTTGGTCAGTCGGGGCAAATCCGCCGTCCTCAACGCCCTACTCGGGGAAAACTTACTCCCCACCGGCCCCCTCAACGGCGTCACCCAATGGCCGCGATCGATCCTCTGGCTTCCCCCAGCGAAAAACCTGGCCTCGAACTTGCAAGTGGAACTCATCGATACGCCGGGGTTGGATGAAATCGACGGCGGAACTCGCTCTGAGATGGCGCGGGAGGTGGCGAAACAAGCCGATATCATTTTGTTCGTGGTGGCTGGAGACGTGACGCGCACGGAGTACGCCGCCCTTTGCGATTTGTGGCAAACTGGCAAACCTGCTTTGTTGGTGTTCAATAAAACGGATTTGTACCCCGATCGCGATCGCGAAGCGGTGTACGAACAGCTTCGCAGTTTGGGCAACCGTCAGGGGATTCCTTTGCGGCCGGACGAAATCGTTCGCGTAGCGGCCGATCCCAAGCCGATGCGGGTGCGTCACGAACTCCCCGACGGACGGGTTGAAGATGTTTGGGAAACGCCGCCGCCAGATGTGAGGGAGTTGAAGGAGAAGTTGTTAACGCTGTTGGCACGTCAAGGGCGATCGCTGCTGGCGCTCAACGCCTTAGTGCAGGCGCGGGACGCGGAACGGGAAATGGTCAAAACTCTGGTGGAACTGCGCGATCGCGACGCGGACGAGTTGATTTGGAAGTTTACTCGCTACAAGGCTGCTGCTGTCGCCCTCAACCCGGTCTTTCTCCTCGATATTCTCGGGGGCAGTTTGGCGGATTTGATTTTAGTGCGATCGCTGGCGCATCTCTACGATTTACCCATGACCAACCACGAAGCGGGAAAACTCCTCAAAACCATTTTGCTCGGGGCGGGGGGCTTGCTACTCGGGGAAACCCTCAGCAACGCTGCCTTCGGCATGGGTAAAACGGTGGGATTCCCCGGTTATGCGGGGTCCGCTGTCGCTCAAGCCACGATTGCCGGCATGGGAGCTTACGCTGTGGGACAGGCGGCGAAAACCTATTTGCAACAAGGCGGCACTTGGGGACCGACGGGCGCGGATACGGTGATTCGGGAGATTCTGGAACGGGTCGATCGCGAGAGTTTGCTGGCTCGCCTGAGCCTGTAAACGCCGTCAGCGTCGGCAGTCCCCACACGCGATCGAAAGACGGTCTCCAAGTCCCGCCGTGGTTCTCGTCACCTTACCAACTCGTCGCTTCCATGAGGGGGAGTTTTTAACAAGCCGTCGATCGTCGATATTTCGCCTCCTGTAACGCGAGCAATAATGTTTTTTATTTGTATGCTGTTGTTAAAGTTTACTTCGGTATTAGTATTAATTAAAAAGCGATCGAAACTCTGAAATAAATTATTTCCCGCCTGGGTTCCTCCTTCAATTTTAATTCACTTTCCATCAATTCTGACCGTTTGATTTTCAAAAAGGGTGCGATCGAAGACAATTTGTGCTATTGTGTGGCGGTAAAGAAACATACAACATCTAAGGGTTGCGATTAGAATTCAAGACAGTTTTTGGCTCTTAATTTTCATCGATATATCGATGGATAAAGATTGTTGAACCCGTGCAAGGCTTAGAGACAAATGAATTGAAGGTTTTATACTCATTCGTCTATAACTAAGTAGTTGAACGAGTATCGACATCTTTCGACGCGAAGTAAGGGTGGCGAATCGCAGGAACAAGTCCAGCCGATCTGGCTCAACCCACTGGGGAACAAACGGGAGCCAACAGCGTATGGCAGGCAACTCGAACCGAGTCAAACCGGCCCGGATGACGACTGTATGGGGAGATGCGCCTATCGTGGAATTCTAACCGGACTCTAAGCGAAGTTTAGGCGATCGCGTTAAACAAACAATATTTCGTCGCGATCGCCGCGATCGTTTCAACGAGGATAAAACATCATGCAATTTGAAACAGAAGTCCAAGAAGCCTGTTTCGATCGAATCGCCGGATGGATGCGAGAGCTGTTCGGAAAACTGCCCTGCGCGCGTCCCGACGTACCGGGGTTGGGCATATTTCACGGATCGGCTCTCGTCGAAGTCTTCGTATTTCCCTGGGGAGACGACGAAGCGGTAATTCATACGCGATCGTCCGTGATTAAGGGGGCGAACCTCACAGCAGACTTGATGAAGTTCCTGTTGGATGTAAACGCCCAGATGCGATTCGGAGCCTTCGCCCTCGACAAAAACAGCAATATTCTGTTCGAGCATACGATCGTCGGTTCCACCTGCGATCGCAAAGAACTCGAAGCCTCCGTCAAAGCCGTGTTAGAAGTCGCCGACGAATACGACGACTACATCCTTGAAAACTGGGGCGGACAGCGGGCGCTCGATCGCCTTCAGGTGTATTCCCCCACCGCCTCTTCTTAATCGTCCATCTGCCAGGGTTGAATCAAATTCCCCTCATCGAGAATGCGCTTCGGACGTAGAATCAACACCACTTGTCCGAGAATTTTCTCGGTGGGGGCTTCGTCGAACCAGCCAATCTCAGCCGTATCCCCCCCATCGACCAAAAAGTAACTGTTAACGTTCCACTCTCGCACGGCGCGATCGACCACCACGAGAACCGGTTCGCTGCGCCCTTGAGGAGCGTTCGGCAAATCGGTACTGCGGGTGAAAACAGTAACCGGATCGGCCGCTGCCCGCACCACTTGCCACCCCGGAACTGGAACGCACGCACTGTCCGGAGGTACAGTACTCAAGCTAAACGGTTCGATCGACCGAACCTGAGACAGGGTTTCGACTTCCGACGCCGGAAGGGGTAACTCTCCCGCCACCGGAACGATGCGCGGCAGTTCCTCTTCCTGTTCGAGGCGGTACAAGGGCAGTCGAGGCGGTTGGTGTTGCGGCGCCGCACTAATCTCGCTTAAAAGACGTTCTAACTGCTGGCGTGCGCCATCGCTTTGCACGAACTTCAAGCCTCGGGCGATGAGGCGCGTTCGTTCGGTCAAATCTTTTTTCTGGCGGGCTTGTCGCCAACATTGATAGGCCACAGCATCGCCGGGTTGCGACGTAAAGCCTTCCGGCAAATTCGACATCCGCGACGTGAGTTTAATATCGCGGGTGAGACTGTGGGTGTCGTCTACGTCAAACTGTTTTTCGGCGGCGAGTTCCACGGCGGCCGCCCGTTGTTGGCGGTTTAACACGCGAAATTCATAGAGAACATCGCTGTGGGGACCTTCGCAGTAGGCTAAGGCACCATCGGAGACACCCACATCGACGATGCTATCGTACACTTGCGCCGCGACGATAACTTGATTTTGGACGGCGGCTTCAAAGCCCGTTTCGTCAAAAATATCGTTGGGATCGTACCCTGCTTGGTGAAGTTGGTGGCAGGCTTTTCCCCAGGCAATCCAGTTACCCTCTTTGTGACGGAGCGATCGCAAAAGATCGCGGACTTCTTCATCAGACAGTTCGAGGCTGTCTCGGCTGTGTTCGCTCATTGCCCAGCTAATCTTATATGTAACTCGCCAGCGTTTTTTGTCTAGGTTTCAGTATAGGAGCAATTGTCGCGATCGATCGCCCTCGCCATCGAAGCGAGTCGCTTCAGTGGCCTCAAATGCCCGCAACTTCGGGATAGCCGATACAATAGTAGGGGCGAACGGCGTTCGCCCCTAAACGGCGTTCGCCCCGAATTCAAATCTCGAATTCAAATCTCGAATTCAAATCTCGAATTCGCGATTTCCGAGCAATTTGCAGCCTCTTGGCAAAACCGAGTTTTCAATGTCTCAACCCCCGATTCATCGTGCTTCTTCGACTCCCTCTCTACGCCAGCCCCGCGAGCGGTTCAAATATCAAGATACTGCTTTGGGCTTAGTTTCGACGCGCAGCTTTCCGGCTATCGTCGGTACAGCCGATATGATGCTCAAATCCGCCGACGTGACTCTCGTGGGTTACGAAAAAATCGGTAGCGGCTACTGTACGGCGATCGTCCGCGGCCGCTATCCCGACGTGCGTTTAGCCGTCGAAGAAGGCGCAAAAACCGCCGAACAGTTCGGACAGCTCGTGTCGAAGTTGGTGATTCCCCGTCCCATGCCCAATTTAGAGGTGGTCTTCCCCCTCGGCAGTCGTCTGGCAGAATTATGTCAGGAACAGCGGGGATATTCCCGGTTGAGCAACCGCGCCATCGGCTTGTTGGAAACCCGAGGATTTCCGGCGATGGTGGGGGCGTCCGATGCCATGTTGAAGTCGGCGGACGTGCAGTTGGCAGCTTACGAAACGATCGGAGACGGGTTGTGTACGGCGATCGTGCGCGGTACGGTGGCGAACGTCGCCGTGGCGATCGAAGCGGGAATGCACGAAGCCGAACGCATCGGGGAACTGCACGCCGTGATGGTCATTCCCCGGTTGTTAGAAGATTTGGAAAACGTGCTTCCCGTGGCGAGTTACTGGCTCGACGAACAGGAACCGCTTCCGGTGTTGGTGTCGAATCCGGTGGAAGAGAAACAAGCCGAACCGCTCAAATTACCGGAATTGGAGAAAGTTCCGGTGGAATTCGATCGCGCCGAAGAAGCCGAAGAAATCGAAATTCGCCCCGAACCGATTCGCGAACCGCGTCAGCTTCCGCAATCTCCGCCCCAGGAAGAGTCTTTCGAGTTAGATTAGGGGTTCACCAGGGAACTCCGGAACTGGGAACTCCGGAACTGGGAACATTGAGCAGTCAAGAGTCTCATCATCCCCTCATCTCCTCACCTCATCATCTCCTCACCTCATCATCCCCTCCGGAACGATCGCCCCCACTCAAACCCCCGAAACGGCAACCTTCGCAACGAACAGGAGGCGGCGAAATTGGCTATAGTGAGAAAGTCAAACTTGGGGAATCCTGTTTGAGATTCCTCGATCGCGAGGAAAACAGATACCTCGCGCTAGTTTCAGACCGTTGTACAGAACCTATGACTGCTCAATCCCGCCCCGATCGCGAAGCCAACGCGCCCTTTTCCGCCGAAGATTTCGCCAAAGCCCTCGAAGGTCACGATTACGTTTTCGAGCGAGGACAAGTCGTGCGCGGCAAAGTCTTCGAGTACGATAGCGACGGCGCTTATATCGATATCGGTGGCAAATCTGCCGCGTTTCTTCCCCTGCGGGAAGTGTCAGCCGGAGTCGTGACGAACCTTGAAGAAGCTCTCCCCCGCGACGAAGAACGGGAATTTCTCGTCATTCGCGAACAAAACGCCGACGGACAGGTGACGCTCTCCATCCGTCAAATGGAACTCAAACAGGCGTGGGAACGGATGGCGGAACTGCAAGAAAACAACGACGTTCTCGACGTGCGCGTGACGGGGACGAACCGAGGCGGCGTCGTCGTCGATGCTGGGGGATTGCGAGGCTTTATTCCGCGATCGCACTTGCTCGATCGCAACGATCTCGATGCCCTCGTCGGCCAGTCTCTCACGACCACCATTTTAGAAGCCGACCCCGATCGCAACAAACTCGTCCTCTCTCACCGTCTCGCCGAACAAGCCAACCGCATGAGTCGCCTGCTTCCCGGCGAACTCGTCGAAGGAACGGTGGCCAACCTCAAACCTTACGGCGTCTTCGTGGATTTAGGCGGCGTGACGGGATTGCTGCACATCCGACAAATCAGCAAAGCTCGCGTTCCCTCCCTCGACGACTTGTTTCACGAGGGTCAATCGGTGAAAGTTCTGATTTCCGAAGTGGACGAGTGGAAAAAGCGCGTTTCCCTGTCCATGAAGGAACTCGAAAGCTATCCCGGCGAACTTCTCGATAAATTCGACGACGTGATGAACAACGCCGAAAACCGTGTCTCTAAAACCCCTGAAGAGGACGCGGCTCCAACGAACACTTCAGAAACCACCTCAGAAGCCGAATAACTTCGCCGAGTCATTTCACAGTTGTTTTCACAGTACCGCCTCGGGGACGAGCGAACCTCGTTCGTCCCTCAAAAGCACTTACTTCAACTTCTGTTTGATAAAGGTCAGAATTTGCGTCACCTGTTTTTTCAGCGTGGCGATTTCTTTTTCCATGGCGGCCACTTTCGCCTGAAGTGCGGCGACATCTTCGCCACCGGCGGCCGCAGCGGGGGCAGCTTTGGCCGCAGCGGGGGCAGCTTTGGCGGCGGCGCGAGGTTTCTTGGCTTTCGCCATCGCCGTTTTAATGGCGCCGATGAGCTGCTTTTTCTCGAAGGGCTTTTCGATAAACTCGAAAAACTCGAAGGGTTCGGAAATCTTCTCGGTGACTTCTTCTTTCCGACCCGACATGACCACTAAGGGAATTTTCCGTAAGTCGTCGTGAGCCTGGATTTCCTGAAAAACTTCCCAACCGCTTTTTTTGGGAAGCAAGAAATCTAACATGATCAGACTCGGTTTGTCAGAGCGAATCTTTTTTAAGCCTTCTTCGCCGTCCTTGGCTTCGACCACGTCGAAGTTTCCCGGCGGTAACATACTTTTGACGGTTTTTTGGATGACTCGACTGTCATCGATGACCAAAATCTTGTGACTTGCCACGACTGACTCCTTGAGGGGTGCGTGAAGGGCTAGGCGCTTTGCGTTGTGCCGATCTAGTGTAACTCGCTTGGGTCTAGTTTATCAGGGGGACGGTTAGGCGACGAGGGTTGACCGCTGAACCCTAACAATCCCAAGCTAGGTAATCTAGAACAAGAAAAGTCTTTTACCCGAACGCTATGTCTCTAGAGCCGAGTCGAACTGCCCAACTGCGTGCCGAAGTCGCTGCAATGCCGGACTGGTTGCGGCGTCCGGTCGGTAACGCTCGCGATATTTCTACGGTACAGCGCATCGTCAAGCAACGTCAGATTCATACGATTTGCGAGGAGGGTCGCTGTCCGAACCGCAGTGAATGCTATGCCAATAAAACGGCGACGTTTTTGTTGATGGGGCCGGTGTGTACTCGCGCCTGTGCGTTTTGTCAGGTGGACAAGAAACAGGCGCCGAAGCCCCTCGACCCGGAGGAACCCCAGAAAGTGGCGGAATCGGTGCGGTTGTTGGGATTGCGCTATGTGGTGTTAACTTCGGTCGCCCGGGACGATTTAGCAGATGGAGGCGCTGGGTGGTTCGTGAAAACGATCGAGGCGGTGCGATCGCTCAATCCTCAAACTCAAGTGGAGGTGTTGACGCCGGATTTTTGGGGCGGAACTTCTCGGGAGTTTTCTACGGTTGAATTACAACGCCAGCGTATTGAAACGGTGGTGCGGGCGAAACCGGCCTGTTTCAATCATAATGTCGAGACGGTGCGACGGTTGCAAAATCCGGTGCGACGGGGGGCGAAGTACGATCGCTCTTTAGAGGTATTGCGGAGGGTGAAGGAACTCGATGCCAGTATTCCCACGAAATCGGGGTTGATGTTGGGTCACGGGGAAACGGAAGCGGAAATTTTGGAAACGCTGCGAGATTTGCGCGAGGTCGGGTGCGATCGCGTCACGTTGGGTCAGTATATGCGTCCGTCTCTCGACCATCTTCCGGTTCGTAAATATTGGACGCCGCAAGAGTTCGATCGCTTGGGAGAGTTCGCTCGAGAATTAGGGTTTTCGCAGGTGCGATCCGCCCCGTTAGTTCGCAGTTCTTACCACGCTGGAGAAGGGGAAGATAAAGCTACGAATTGAGTATATCGAATTCGATATGCTTAAAAAAGCCATTGATTGCATTTTAGTAAAGATTAACAAAAAATACTAAAAACAAGGAGAATCAATGTCATAATATACCAAAGTTTTACCCACAAACAAATAGGTGTTTTGGGGCGAAACTAACGATACGCCAAATTGAAGTTCAGACTGGTTGTAAAGCGTTTTTCACGCCCAAAGACACCGGGAGGTTTTTGTAGGGAATTGAGAAACGGCTTTTGGAGATGGGTGCATCTCAAAAATGTAAATTTATCAGATCGGAGTCTCTACACTGAATTGAGCTGTTGTTGGGTTTCGCTATCGCTCCACCCAACCTACTGCAAACTCATATTTTTACAAAAGTGAGATGCAACCGTTGGAGATAAGGATGAAGTATGACAGCCCCCCGTGGGAACGTTGCATACAGCGTTGCCACAGGGGGTTCG
This sequence comes from Baaleninema sp., assembly GCF_049974805.1. NCBI lineage: Bacteria > Bacillati > Cyanobacteriota > Cyanophyceae > Oscillatoriales > Oscillatoriaceae > Baaleninema > Baaleninema sp. The sequence continues at coordinate 58,398 of NZ_JBNGCO010000004.1, read as the reverse complement.
CGTTTGGACTACCACAACCATTCGGAATCCTGTTTGGAAGGCGGGGGGGCTGGGGCAGGTGCGGGGGCGGGAGCGGGAGCGGGTTCGGCGTAGTAAGGTTCTTCGTAATAGGGTTCGGGAGCGGGTTCGGCGTAGTAAGGTTCTTCGTAATAGGGTTCGGGGGCGGGTTCGGCGTAGTAAGGTTCTTCGTAATAGGGTTCGGGAGCGGGTTCGGCGTAGTAGGGTTCGGGAGCGGGTTCGGCGTAGTAGGGTTCGGGAGCCGGTGCCGGTGCTGGAGGCGGAGTGGCTTGCAGTTCGGTAATGCGTCGATCGATGTCTTCGATTTGGGCGGTGTATTCGGCTTTGCGTTCGTCGGTGTCGTCTGGTTTGAAGGAGTCTTCGAGATTGTCGAACTGCTCGATCGCTGTTTGCCACAATTCTTTGGCCGCTTCGAGATCTGCGATCGATTCGGCGTCTTCGGTTTGCTCCCGGGCGCGATCGACCGTCGCTTCAGCGGTTTCGAGTTGGGCTTGGTTTTCCTGACGCTGTTCGATTTGGCGGTTGAGTCGGGTTTCGAGGCGATCGAGTTCTTGTTGGTAGGCTTCCCGTTTCGCCTGAACCTGTTCGCCAATTTCTCCGGTTTCGGGCAGGTTCTCGAGGGACACCATCGCCCGTTCGAGTCGGCTTTGGGCGTCTTTGAGTTCTTCGGTCGATTGGGCGCTTCCTGCTAAAAGCTGGGCAGCGTCCGCCGCTTGCACGGCGCGATCGAACTGTTGTTCGAGTTCTTGCTGACGCGCGGTTGTCGTGGTGAGAATCGCCGACACAATAGCACTACCCGCAAACGCCCCCGCGAGGAGAATGGCGGCGAGGATGGCAATTTTCGTTTTGTTCGACGAGGGCGATCGCTCTGGAGACGAGCGAACGGGGACACCTTGGACGGCGGGAGTTGCCGCGTTCTGGCGAGCTGCTTCAGCAGGCGGTTGACTCACCTGGGTTTTGGGCATCGCCATCGAGTGGTCTGGGTCGTCGAGACTGGCGGATTCGACGTCAGCAGGCGGTTGACTCACCTGGGTTTTGGGCATTTCCGCCGAGTGGTCTGGCTGTTCGGCTTCAACTTTCCCTGGGGGTTGACTGACGTGAGTGGGGGGAATGGAAAGACTCTTTTCTGAGTTCTCGACAGACGGCGAGACTGAGGAAGCGGTGGCGTCTTCGATACTGTTTTTGTTTGAGGAAGCTGCGGTTGGGGAACTTTTGGAAATCGCCTGAGTGCGATCGGTTTGAACGACGGTTGGCGTTTCGCCGATGGGTTTTGTCTCGGTGTCGGAACTCTCCATTTCAGGAGTTTCGGGAATTTCGGGAATTTCGAGAGTTTCGCCAGTCTCAACTTCAGAAGTCTCAGCTTCAGAAGTGGGGAGTTCGCAGGGTTCGGACTCCTCAGTTTCGGCCGTTTCGGCAGTTTGGAGGCTCTCTGTTTCACCGCTGGAGGCGTCGGAACTCTCCATTTCAGGAGTTTCGGGAGTTTCGGGAATTTCGAGAGTTTCGCCAGTCTCAACTTCAGAAGTCTCAGCTTCAGAAGTGGGGAGTTCGCAGGGTTCGGACTCCTCAGTTTCGGCCGTTTCGGCAGTTTGGAGGCTCTCTGTTTCACCGCTGGAGGCGTCGGAACTCTCCATTTCGGGAGTTTCGGGAATTTCGAGAGTTTCGCCAGTCTCGAGAGGGGTTGTCTCGTTTTCAGAAGAAACCTCTGAGGGTTGAGATTCTTCTGTCCATTCCGCCTCTACCGTCGAGATCTTGTCCGCCGTCGCGCCGTTTTCGTCTGTCGAGGGTACTGACTGCGGTGAGCTGACGATCGTTACCGTAGCGACGGTTCCTCCTGACTCTTTTTCTAAATTAGACTGGGTTTCGAGATTGGCGGCGTTCAAAACTTCGAGAACGGCTGCGGCGCTCTCGTAGCGATCGCAGGGTTTATAAGCCAACATTTTCTCAAAAATTGCCTTGAGATCGGAACTGATGCTGACGGCGGAGTGCCAGTTCCACTCGCCCTTGTAGTCGTCGAACAGTTGGTCTGGCGTTTTTCCGCTCAGAAGCACCAACGCCGTGACTGCTAGGGCGTACAAGTCGCTGTTGGGATAACACTTCCCGCTACGAATCTGTTCGGGGGGAGAGTAGCCGATTTTCCCCACCACTGAGGCGTTTGCGCCGTGGCTTCCGACGGCGCTGATGGCGATTCCCGTAATGGCGTCCTTGACCACGCCGAAGTCGATGAGAACTGGCTCTGTGGCGCCGTCGGGCAACATAATATTGTCGGGGGAGATATCCCGATGAATGATATCCCGCTGGTGGATGTAGCTCAGAACGGGCAGGATATCTCGCATCAAGCTGAGGATTTCTGCTTCGCTGAAGGTGCGATTTTGGCTTTTGCGATCGCAGAGTTGTTGCCAGTAACTTTTCCCTTGAACGTATTCTTGAACTAGGAACAGCCGCCCGTCTTCTTCAAAGCATTCGAGAAATTTGGGGATCTGGGGACAGTCGAGTTTGTAGAGAACTTCGGATTCTCGTTGGAATAGCTCTCTGGATTTTTGAACGACGTACTCGTTACTGCCGCTGGGGACGAGTTCTTTGAGAACCCACTTTTCTCCCTGTCTGCCTTGGTGGGAGACGAGATAGGTTCGCCCGAACCCTCCCTGTCCGAGAAGCCGCTCGACCTTGTAGCGGCGATCGATGACGGTTCCTTGGCTGATGGCAACGAGCTGTTCCACGATCTGATTCTCCAAGCACGAAAAGAGCGGTTTAATTAATTCTATTTTCCCAAATTTTTGAGAAATGATTTAGAAAGATTTATCGAATTTTAGTTTTTTTGAGGTCAGCACTTCTGCATTTATCGGACAAAAAAATTAGTTTATTATTGCTAAATTTAGACGAAAATCACGTAATTTTGTTAAAAACTGGGTTTATGCGTCATTTATAGGTATTTTCAAAAAGTCATGAAAAATCGATTAAATTCAGGATATTTAAATTAGATGTCGGGGTTTTGTGGTTCGTAAAAACACGAATTTTTACGTAAAAACGCTGAGCTTAAAACACTGAGGTAAAAACACAGAGGTAAAAACACGGAAGCGAAGTTTGAGAAGAAGTGGAAATCGCCACTTCAGGGAGTTGGGTGCGATCGCACGGACGGCAACGGCGGCTCGAGTGGGTTCGCCGGTGAGTAGTCCTCTTCCTCGAGAGCCGTGCGGGTCGAATCTGGGGTACCGATCGCGAGGTGGGGAAGCAGTTCTAAAATGCGATCGCTCGGAATAGCCAAACTCGAGCGCCGCAACACCGCTCGCACCGAGTCTTCCGGCCGCGTTCCATCAGGGTAAATATAAGGATCGCCCCACAGAGGATCGGCGTGAATCCCGTTAATGGCGACCACTTCTCCAGCGAGATTGAGAACCGGACCCCCACTCATCCCTTTTTCAACCGCATTGGTATACCCAAGTTGATAGCCCTCTTCCAGGGCGCGATCGAGCCGTAAAGAGACTTCCCCTTCCGTGAATTTAAACCCGTCCGTTAACGCTTCCGCATCGCCTCGATCGCCGCTTTCCGTTTGTAAGGGAAAGCCCACCGCCACCGTCGGCGTTCCCACCAAAAGCCCAGTAGAAGAGCCAAATTCAGCGATCGCGTAAGATTGGGAACTTTGGAATTCCAGCAACGCCAAATCGTAAGATTCGAGGCTCGGTTCCCGGCGTTCTCGAGCCGCATAGGTTTGCTCATCAGGAGTTTGCACCTGCGGCGTATCGTCCGTGCGATCGAGGACGTGGCGGTTAGTCACCACGAGGTAAGTGTCCCCTTGGCGAGCCACGATAATCCCCGTTCCCCACCCATGTCCCGAAAAGACTTTCACCGAGATGGCGCGAGCCACATCGTACAAACACGCCTCGCAGAGAACCGGAAAAACCGGGGCTTCCGGCTGCAGAACCTCTTGCCAGTTTTCGAGGAGTCGGTGTCGAAACGCCGCAGAAGTTTGCCAAGTGGAAACGGACTCCATCGCGGGAGAGTCCTCCACCGGAGCGCCCTCTGAAGGCGCTTCCACGGCTATACTGCCACCCGAAACCGTAGCGGCTACGGCCGCCACCAGCATGCGAGCGGCGATCGAGACGTTTACCACAGCGGCTCTAACTCCTGTCTAGTACTATTTTCAGTCCCATTGTCCGTTGGCCGTTGCTCGGGTTTCTCAGGCCGAAACCGTTGAGACGGCGGCGAGGGAGCGTTGGAGTCGGCGACGGGACGGTTAACGGGACTCGGGAGACTAATGCGGGTGGCATTTTGCGGAATTTGCAAGTTCACGAACAGTTGAATCTCGTTCGTCGCCGCATTCGTCCCGTCGGGAAACGGCAAAATGGCCACACAGTAACCCGCTTGCGGCGCAGTATTTTCATTGCCGGGAGTACCGGGAAAGCAAAAGACGGGATGTCCGTTCATCTGCCCCAGCATCATAGACGGGGGCGGTTCCGGCCTCGTCGGAGTCGGTTGTGAGACCGTTTGCGCTTCGGCTGCGGTCGAGACCAGCAAACTCAACAACGGCAACCAAGCGAACCGAGCGATCGTCAGGGGGAAGCGAAAGTAACACACGATAGGGGTTCCTCTGAGACGGAGTTTTTGGAGCAGCGAAGCCTCCGGAGAGGGGGAGAGGAGGAGCAAGGAAGACACTGTTCCCTGTTCCCTAAAAAATTAGGGAATTTGCCAAATGCGAACAGTTCCGTCTTCGCTGGCACTGACGAGGGAACCGTTCGGGTTGAAGGCGATCGCTCGGACAGTTCGGAGTCCGCCCACTTCAACGCCTCGGTACTGTCCGGTTTGGGTGTCCCAGAGAGCGATCGCCCCCGTTCCGGTGCTGGCCGTCTGCAAGCCGACCGCTACGAGATCGTCGTTCCCGAAGGCGACGGCATGGGCTGCCCAACCACCCCGTCCGTGCTGGATTTCGCTTCCGGTGTCGGTTTGCCAAATTTTCAGTTCCCCTTCAAAGTCGCAACTGGCCAGGCGATCGCCCGTACTGTCGAAAGAGATAGACTGTACCAATTCCCCATGGCCGATCAAGGTTTGCAGAACCGTGCCGTTGGCGAGATTCCACAATTTGATTTTGCGATCGCCGCCGCTGCTGGCCAGAATGCGCCCGTTGGGATGTACCGCCAGGGTCGTTGTGCCGCCGAGATGTCCGCCGAGAGAGTTCCGAAGCCGACCGGTTCGCACGTCCCACACTTCAATTTGTCCGTCGCGACGACCGACGATAAATTGTTGTCCCGTAGGGTTGAAGGTGACAGAGAGGGCCGATGGCGAGTCTCGGTTCCCTAGGGTATGCCGTAGAGATTGCGATCGCAGGTCCCACACCCGCGCCGTTTTGTCGCTGCTGCCGCTTCCTAACAACGCACCGTTAGGACTGAAGGCCAGGGATTCCACCTGACTTTCATGGCCGGTCAGGCGAGCTACGAGATCGCCGTTGCTGTCCCACAGGTAAATCGTGCCGCTTTCGCCACCTCCGGCGATCGACGAACCGTCGGGACTCACGGCCAGGGCGCGAATGTTTTCCCCAGCTTCAATGGTCGCTTCCACGTTCAGACTCGTCTGCGGGAGATGACTGATACTTTTGGGCAATCCCGAAGAAGCCCGAGCGACCGTTGGCTCCGGTGCTGGAACCCTCTGGGTTTCCACAGGTGGCGGCGTGGGGTCTCGTCGCGAGGAACTGGGAACGTTCGCCGCCGCCTCGATTTGGTGATCGCGGCCGCCCCCTTCGAGGAGCGCCACTTGGTAACCCGTGGGTTCGAACGACTCGAGGAGTTCTTCCCCCCGTTGGCGGTCGGCGCGAGCGGCCTCAATTTCCCCGATGAGGTCGCGTACTTCGCTGCGGCGGAAATAGGCGAAGGGGTTGTCCGGACTCAGTTCGATCGCCCGGGCTGCGTCGAGGTTGGCTGGGCGGTATTGTTGCAGTTCGGCGTAGCTGACCCCCCGCAGCCCGTAGGCTTCGGCGAAGTTGTTGCGCAGTTCGATGGCGCGGGTGTAATCGGCGATGGCGCGATCGTAGTCTCTTCGCTGGGCGTAGCTGGCACCTCGTAGCAGATAGGCCACCGAAAAGTTGGAATCGCGATCGATGGCGTCGCTGGCGTCGGCGATCGCTTCCCGGTAGTCTTGCCGAGCAAAGTAGGCGTAACCCCGACCGGTCAGGGCTTCAGCAGAATCGGGGTTGAAGAACAAGCCTTGATTGAAATCCGCCATCGCGCCCCGATAGTCTCCTTGCGCCAGTTTTTGACGCCCTCGCGCGGCCATGGCTTCGGCCGAGCCTTCGAGAAAGCGGGCGATGGGAATGCCCCAGTTGATGCCTTCTTTGAGTCGAACGGTTTCTCCGTTGATTTCGAGTGCTTGGCCGTCGGCGGAGCCGTGCATGGCGACGAGTTCGCCGTTTTCGTCGAACACCGGGCCGCCGCTCATTCCGGCATTGGTGACGTTGGTATAGCCGATTTCGTAACCCCCGGTTTGAAGGTCGAAGCTCGACACTTGACCGGGGGTAAAGGTAAATCGTCCTTGTCCTTCACCAGGAAGCCATCCCGCGACGTAAATGGAGGTTCCCAAGCGCACGGCGTCGCTGGCGATTTCGGCGGTGTCGTAACTACTGGAACTGCTGAAGGAGACGAGCGCCATGTCGTAGTTACCGAGGGTAACGAGATCGATGGCGTTGAAGGAATAGCGTTGACCGTCGGGGGCGACGATTTGCCAGCGTCCGGAACTATCGTTGAAAGTATGGAGGGCTGTGAGAACGTAGTAGGTGTTGTCTTGTCGGCTGACGATGACCCCGGAGGCGTCGGGTTGGTTGTTGCGATCGATGCGAACGGTTACGCTTTGGGCAATTTCGGCGACGCGCTCGCCATCGGCCACGGCCACCGTCGCACTCAGGCAAACGATCGCGCTGACGCCGAGTAGGGACGGGATAAATCGGTTAGGCAGCATAACCGTACCTTGGGGGCGAAGTTGGCAGAGTCGAGAGGGATAGGTTCGGCGGATACATGGCAGCTCTCTTGCAGCTCGATTGCAGATACATCGAAGAAACGGGCAGGATAGCGATCGCAGCGATCGCCCCTACCCCGTAACGCTTACATAGCAGAATCGCTTTCCGTGCCAGAACCAAACGACACGGAGCGCCCTCGAGCGCCGCGATCTTTGCCCGATCGCGATCGAAACTCGCGATCGCGCGGTTTCAACACCCTTTTGAGGGTTTTAGAAAGCGTAATCTGCGGGTTCGGAATCTTGCAGTTGCAGCAACAGTTGGTTGAAGTCGATGTAAGACGAACTACCGTCGACGCTTTCATACAGAGCTGACGCCGCTCGGGTGCGAACGTTCGTCAAATCCAGCAGAGCTTGGTTGGGATCGGTACCCGGTTTCAACGTAAACAACAGGCGATCGCAACCCCCCGCAGCGTTGCTCGTGCAGACGACGGGTTGGTTGTTCATGTAGCCCCCTCGTAATTGATTGAGGGAACCGTCTTGATAGTAGGTCTCGAACCGCTCCGAGACCAAGTCACATCGCACTTCCGGCGTGTATCCCGAGGACTCGAAATAACTCGATTCCCAGACAATAACAGGAACTGCCGTTCCGCTGCGGGTGTGGGCGACTGTCGCCGGATAGCCGTTGCTTGTCCCACAGGAAAAGCGTCGAGCTTGAGCGGCGGCCGGTTCGGCTACGACGGCTGTTGTCGCCAGAACCAGGGAGGCTGCGGCAGCCATATGGGTTAAAAACTTAGCGTTCATGATGAATTTAATCTCATTGACTTGTCAATCTGTCGGATTTCTGGGTCGCTAAAATCTGGGTCGCTAAAATAGTCGCGTCACAATACTTGTTGGCTTCGCGTTGGGGTCGCGTCCGAAGGAAAGTTCAGCAGACTTCCCCTCTATTATTCTCTCGCCCCTTTCACCCCAAAAATTACGGGAACGAGGCTTTTTCTTAAATATTCTTTACATCAATAGATCTTACCCCGATTTTACTAAACCCAATCTCAGGGATCGACCGTAAATTTACGGAAAGGTCGTTCGTAACTTCTCCGGCAACATCGCGAGGGAGGGTCTGAGAGGGAGATTCTGGTGGCAAATCCCCTCGAGGCTGACGTGCGGCGTACAGGGTCAGCCCTTTCGCGGTTTGAGGTAGAATCTAAAAACATGGGTTTCCCGTCTTGCGATGGCCAAACTTCGGATAACATCAGACACCGAATAAGGGTATCCCTGGGAAGCAATTCTCGGAACCGAACCTCAACTGCGGTGGGACGCACCGTAGAAGCTTTCTGGGGGAGCGGCCGCGTCTGGGTAACGGTAATCCCGGTCCTCACGGAAGCGAGAACCACGCCCCGTCTCATACGGGTGTGAGAGCGCCCTACCTGTCGTACACCGCACCACCCATCGGCCCCCGATCGGAGTCAATTGGCAGTGTCATGTTTATTCTGAAAAGGCAGGATGTTGAAATTACCGGGGTACAACACCCCAAAACAGGTCAGCAAGTTCCTGTCCTCAAATATCAGGGACAAACGTTTCGCTTGATTAGCGTGTTCAACGCCAATCAAGCCGAAGAAGCGAGAACGTTTTGGCGGGATTTAACCGACAATCGAGGAAAAGCCTGTGTCCTGCTTGAAGAACCCGATCGATATAGCGTTTGGGGGAAAGTCCGGATCGAACAACTTAGCGATGAGGGTTCGGGGAGCGGCATGGCGGCAGCCCCGTCGTTTACACAGGCATCGCTCTTGTTGTTACAAGCCGTCTATTTCGATGTTGAAGACTTGTTGGGCAACCGACAAGCCAGCGCCTTTGAAAAAGAGATCGCCCAAGTGTTCCAACAGTGGAACTTTCCCCAAGCCACTTCCGCTGACGAAATCGGCAACTTACTCGAACGCGATCCCCTCGAAAGCAGTCAGGTGCCGCCGTGGCAGGAACACCACCTCAACACCCTCCTGCAAGAACTGCACCGTCTCGGCAAGGAGTATTTCGGCAACCCCACCTTTGTCGAACGAGCGATCGACGCCTTGCAAGACTTACCCGAAACCGACCGGGAGCAGTTTATCAACTGGATGAACCAATCGCCCCTGGGTAAACTCTGGGCGACTGCTTGAAGATTGTTTGAGTCGAGAGGTTGTCATGCCGGGGAATGTGAAAATTGAGGAGAGAAGGGGGCGTGCGGTCTTGATCGCCTATCGGTCCGAGGCATCTCGGGCGGGTTCGCCCCGCTTTTCCACATTGGTTGTTAGCCACGAAACGTTCTTATGAGCTCTACTTCCGAAAAAGCTGAAAAAGCAGGCGGCATCAAGTCGTTGTTATCGACACCCGTTCTGGTGTCCGCCGCAGTCACCTGGGGGGTGGGATCGCTGCTGTTCTTTCTACTGTTCAGCGTGACCCTTCCCGGTGAAGGCCGTCCCTTTTGGTACGGAATCGGCACTCTAGTCTTAGAACAAGTTGCCTTTCTGTTTGCGGGAATTCTCTGTTTGCGAAATAGCTTCAGCAACCAAATCGTCAGCGGTCGAAACGTCTGGTTGGGAATGGGACTGGGGTTGTTGTCCTACTTCGTGGGCAACCTCTTCTTTAGCTGGTGGGAACTCTACTGGGAATTGAGTCCGGCCGTTTCCCCTGGGGATTTGTTCTACGTGATCAGTTACCTCTGTTTGACAGTGGGCATGATTTTAGCGGTGCGATCGCGCCGCTTGAACCTGGAACTGTGGCAGTGGGGCGTGACCCTGGCCATTGCCGTGGCCGGGATCGCCTTTGCCGCTTGGGTGTCCTATCCCTTCGACTTCCTCAGTAGCGCCCCGGCAGTCGAAGATGCCGTGGTGGCCATCGAACCGGCCCGTCCGGCGCCGGAATGGGTCATCGGTTTGGAAAAACAACTCGATCCCCTCGGTCCGCCTCTCAACCTGTTGTACGTCTTCTTAGACGTATTGCTGCTGATTATCGCGGCCGTGTTACTGTTAGCCTTCTGGGGCGGGCGGTTTTCCCAATCTTGGCGCATGATCGCGGCGGCGGCGTTTTCGCTGTATATCGCCGATATGTGGTTTAAGTACGCCGATAAAAACATTCCCGATTACGAAAGTGGCGACTTGCTCGAAGTCTTCTTTATCTTTACCGGGGTCTTCTTTGCGATCGGCGCTTTACTCGAATACGATGTTTCGACGCGATCGGTATCCCGAGGCAGTCGTCGCCGCCGGGGATCGGCCTCTTAAAAGTCCCCGATTTCCCCCAGTCCAGGGGACGGCTTTCGCGGACGCCGGATGGCCGGTTCGGTTTTCGGTTCTTGGAGGGGGAGAGGAAACCCTGTAACGATCGGAGGGAAACGAGTACAGCGATCGCGCGGACGGTTAGAAACCTGAAAGGCAGGGAACGCCTTCTCTCTCTCTCGACGCCACCAGTTCCACGCTTGGCGACTCACGGGAGCGGGGCAGGCGATCGAAACCGATATTCCCGGGTTTTCTGTAGACTGAAGCGTTCTGACGACCCCTCAAGCGAAGCGGGTTGCCTCCTTTTGTCCCCTCCCAGAGCTATCCTCGAGTTTTTTAACCTAGTAACTACAGAATGAGTGCCAAAAAACTATCTGATGCTGATAAAAAGGAAATCCTCGAGCAGTACCGACAACCGGGCGAAACGACTTCGACACTGGCTAGACGGTACAGCGTAAGCAACTCGACGATCTCTCGCTTGCTCAAAAGCAGCTTTTCCCCCGACGAATACGAACAGCTCATCCAACAAAAACGGGCGTTGCGATCGAACTCGGGACAGCGGACGTCCGCACGGGAAACGCCCCAACCTGCTAAGTCCCCCTCTGAGGACGGCGAACAACTCAGTCTCGAGGTGGGGGTCAAACCTCGGCGACGTCGTCGCAAGCGCGTCGTGAGTCGTGCTGAAGAAAGCCGGGAGGACAGTCGTGAGGAAAGCCGGGAGCCAAGCCGCAAGGTCGAAGCGCCCGTATTGCGTCACGAGTTGGCGCCCGAGAAATCTTCGCCTCCTCCCACGCCGACGCCATCTCCGAGTCCGGAAAAACCCAAACTGCGAGGGACGACACCTCCGTTAACCGTTTCTCCTCTAGCAGAGGCAACGTTGCCGAAAACCTGCTATTTGGTGGTCGATCGCGCCTCGGAACTGATCGCGCGACCCCTTAAAGAGTTCGACGATCTCGGTCCGATTCCTACCGAGGAAGTGTCGGCGAAAACCCTGCCAGTGTTCGACAACCATCGTGTGGCGCGACGCTTTGCCAATCGCAGCCAGCGGGTGATGAAAGTCCCCGATAGCCGAATGTTGCATAAAGTCGGCTCTCATTTACAAGCCAAAGGGATTACCCGGATTTTCTTCGACGGTCACGTTTATTCGCTTTGAGACTTATTTGGAAGTCGCGGCGATGGCGATCGCGCCTCCAACGAGTCCTCCCACCCCGGCAAAGGTTAACAGGGTGCCTAGGGGGATTTCGATGGATTCCCATGCGAGAAATCGCAGGGAAACGGGGGTAGCGTTGCCGATGGCCAGGCCGGCGATGGCGATCGCCCAAATTGCCGTGACGAGAGCGGCGGCGAGAAAGGATATACGATTCATAGGTTTTCGGGTCGGACAGAGCGCCATCGGGCGCTCTTGAAAGTATTTTCAACCAAGTATGTTCAACGTTCGAGTTCTTCGATTTGCTGTTCTCGTTCCTGGTTGCGGTCTTTCGGTTTCAACCAATCGGGCCACAAGCCCACTAAAAAGGTACGGCTTTGATAGCTGGCATTTCGCATCGGTTGCGGTAAAAATTCCCAGCGATCGCCATCGACAATAAAGAGGACAGCGAGAACGACAACTGCCCAAAATCCAATTTTCTTCGCGTTCATAAACTTTTTGCTCGAACGATAGAGTCGTTTTGCTCCTAGAGTACCGTTTGAGGCGGGCGAAACTGACACCACTGCCGAGATCGTTCGAGTTGCGCCGCCACTTGTAACAGGGTGGCTTCGGCGCCCGGTTTGCCCACAAGCTGCACGCTCAAGGGAAGTCCGCGACCGTCAAACCCGGCGGGAACGGCGATCGAAGGTTGTCCGGAGGCGTTAAAGGGCGGACAGGGAAGAATCCAGTTCGTTACGGCGTCGAGAACGGCGTCTGGCGACAACTGCGCCCATTCTCCCACGCGCACCGTCGGATGGAGGTATGTCGGTAATACCAATAGGTCGAATTTCTCGAAAAACCCCACGAGCGATCGCGCCAAAACCTGTAACTGCGCCTGCGCCTGCAAGACTTCCGCCACGGTTCCCACTTGCGACATCAGCCAGCGATTCACCGGACTCAGGGCTTCCGGCGGCAGTCCCGTGGACGCCACGGCCGCTGCGAAAATATGCCGAAACGGTTCGACGAGGGGACGAAAATCGGGACAGCCGGGTTGGATGCGATGGCCGAAGCTTTCAAGCTGCGTTGCCGTGTCTTCGACGGCTTGACGGCATTGGGTTTCGATGTCCCAACCGGGAATTTCAGTCGCGACCGCGACGCGCAGGGAGGGAGGCGATTGCGTGGCGGCTTCTAGAAACGGCGTTTCCGGGGCTGGCAACCAATAGAGATCGCCGATAACGTAACCGGACATCACGTCTAACATTGCCGCTGCGTCCGCTACGGTTCGGGTTAGGGGCCCCGCCGTGGCCATGCCCATTAAATGTTCTCCGGCTGGGGCTTGAGAAATACGACCTCGGGACGGTTTGAGTCCCACTAAGCCGCAACAGGCCGCCGGACCGCGCACCGACCCGCCGCCGTCGGAACCGTGGGCGACCGGACACAGCCCCGCCGCGACGGCGGCCGCCGCCCCACCACTCGAGCCGCCTGGGGTATAGTCGAGATTCCAGGGATTGCGGGCGGGGGGAAATCCTGGCGGTTCGGTAAAGGGCATCGACCCGAGTTCGGAGGTGGCGGTTTTTCCCAGCATATTGAATCCCGCAGCTTCGAGTTTGGTGACGACGGCGGCCGTCACGGGGGGGATGCGATCGCGCAAGACGGCCGCCCCCCGCGTGCAGGGAATGTCTTTGACGGGGGTGAGGTCTTTAATGGAAATGGGAACGCCGAAAAACGGCGGTAAGCTTTTGAGGTCGTCGGTTTGAGCGAGGGTTTCGGTTTGGGCTTTGGCCAGAGCCAAGGCGCGATCGCTCGTGACGGTGAAGAAGGCGCCGAGGCGAGGGTTTTCGCGTTCGATGCGATCGAGATACAGTTGCGTTAGTTCGAGGGGCGAAACGACCCGTTGTCGTATCAGTTGTGACAGTTCGAGGGCAGGGGTAAAAGCCAGATCGGTAGAATTCATAGAAGATTGAAGATAAAAGACAGCTCGAGTGGTTGCGCCTACGGCATCAGTGTACGATCGCCCGTCTTTCGTCTCGAGTTGGCGATCGCACACTTGTTTCACCGTCCTCGCCAGAATGCCCTAGGAACGGACGGGAAACCCCCTGTGACGCATCTTTTGCTGTCTTTCTGTTACAGACAGTTGGCCAACTGTCACACGATCGCCCGTTCCTCGACGCCGATACTCGATCGAATTTGATAGAGTTGGGGTGAGAAAGTTTTCAAATCTTTCATGAAACGCACTCTTGCTGCTTTACTCTCGGCCTTCGGCTTCGTTTGCTTTCAAGGAAACGCGATCGCGCAAGAATACGAAGGATGTTTCCTCATCGACCCCGCCGGAAACATTATCGATTTAGGGGATCTCTGTCCGAGTAACCCCCCGCCTGCAGCCGCCGAACCCACCTCGACGCCAAGCCCTACTCGAACCTCCGCCAATGTCGCCCAAGTTCCGATTGTTCGGCGGATGAGCGGTATTCCCGTCGTTCACGTGAACTTCAACGGCGGTCAACGCTTCGAGATGTTACTCGATACGGGGGCGAGTAATACGGTCATTACCCAAGAGATGGCGAGACGTTTACAAGTGGAACGGGTGGGTAACATCCAAATCGATACGGCCAGCCAACGGAACGTCAACGCTGAGGTCGGACTGATTTCTTCGATGGAACTCGGGGGAATTGTGGCTCGTAACGTTCCGGTGACGATCGCTCCGGAAACCCTCGAGATCGGACTCCTCGGACAGGATTTTTTCGGACGGTACGATTTGACGGTTCGGGAAAACGTTATTGAATTTGCTCGACGGAATTAGAGGATTTTAACTCCAATCTTCTTCGTCTTTTTTGTTAGACCCGACTTTAAAAATGCGACCGTTCGCGTGGAGTTTTCGGGTTTTTTCAAATAAGGTTTCTTCGTCGAGATTCCATTGTTTTAAAATGCGATCGAGGTCAGCTTGGATATCTCGAGCGCCGGGAAATCCGTTATAGCGAATTCGCAATCGCGCTAGTTCGGCGAGGTTGTAATCGTTGGCTTCTCCGGTTAAGAGGGCGTTGACGGAGGCGCGATCGCTTTTGGCTTGGGGATGTTGTTGGTCGGGCATTTTACAGCGAACAGTTAACAGTAAACAGTGAGCGGCGAACCGTAAAAATTTAGCCGTTAAGACTTAAATGGGAAACGTTTTTTGCTCGTCGAGAGTAGTTATGGCAAAAAACAGACAAAATCGACTTAAACCCTTGCATATGCAGAAAATTTTAGACAAGAAACCGTAATATCTATCAAAGTCTCTTTTGGCGAAATCTAAAAACTTTACCTGATAAAGGTTCTAGCGGATTGGTGTATCTCAAACGTCATGTTCAGTCCCCAATAACCCGTTTTTAAAAAATGTTTTGAGTGGCTATAATTTGAAAATTAGGTTCTACATAACCAAGTCGGAAGAGCCGAAAATTGATGGGTGCATCTCAAAAATGTAAATTTATCAGATCGGAGTCTCTACACTGAATTGAGCTGTTGTTGGGTTTCGCTATCGCTCCACCCAAACTACCGCAAACTCATATTTTTACAAAAGTGAGATGCACCCAAATTGATTCCCTTCGATCGCCTGTTCTTTACCATATTAAATCATTATTGTCAAGCTTGGAAAACGGCATTTTTGAAAGAACTGTCCGAATTTCCGGAAGGTTCGATCGCTCGGTAAAGGGTATCTCGTTGTTGGGGAACGCGGGAGAGCGATCGAATGGCATTTTCGAGGGTTTCCGGCTCCATACAAGTCCCGCCTCGGGCGCCGGCCATGGTGGTGATGTGTTCTTCCATCAGCGTCCCGCCGATATCGTTACAGCCCCAGTTGAGGGCTTCGCTGGCGCCGGCTAAGCCCAATTTCACCCAACTCGGTTGGTGGTTGGGAATCCAATTTCCCAAGCACAACCGCGCTACTGCTGTTAATAATAGAGCCTCGGCGAGAACGGGTTGGTCTCGTCCGACACGGCGACGCAGGGGGGCGGGGGCGTCTTGTCCGATAAAGGGTAACAGAATAAACTCGGTGATGCGGGCGGGAGAGTTGCCAACGATCGCTCGTTCTTGAAGCGATCGCAACGTCAACAAATGCTCGATTTGCTGTTGTGGCGTTTCGATATGACCCGAGAGCATGGTACTGGTGGTATGAACTCCCAGGCGGTGGGCAGTTTCGACGATTTCCAACCAAGTGGCCGTATCGATTTTTTCCGGACAAATCACCTGACGCACCCTGTCGTCGAGGACTTCTGCGGCGGTTCCCGGCATCGAACCCAAACCCGCATCTCGTAACGTCGCGATGACTGTTTCGTAACTAATGCCGTCTTCGCGGGCGATAAACTGTACTTCTTGCGGAGAAAAAGCGTGTAAATGGAGGTCGGGAAATTCCGCTTTAATGGTGCGAACCAAACGAACGTAATACTTTAAGGACGTACCGCCTTCTTTGGCTTTAGGATGGAGTCCCCCTTGCATACAAATTTCGCTGGCACCGCGACGGACGGCTTCGGCGGTTTTCTCCAAAATCGCCCCCATATCCAGCCAGTAAGCCCCGTCTTTGCCCTCGTCGCGACGAAACGCGCAAAAGCTACAATGCTGCTCGCAGATGTTGGTAAAGTTGATGTTGCGGTTGACCACGTAGGTCACCGTATCGCCCACTTGCTGCTGTCGCAGTTCATCGGCCGCGTCGCGAATCGCCGCGATCGCTTGGGGATCGGTTTGTTGGAGAAGCGTTACGCCGTCTTCAACCGTTAAGGGGACGCGGGACACCGCGCGATCGAGAATCGCGTTGACGATGTTGGGGGAGGTTGCGTTGGAAGTGGGTTGAGTCGTCACGGGATGAGGGCGAATTCTAACAGCCTTGCGATCGATTATGCCAAAAATTCTTTGATTTCACCGCCCGTTCGTTACGCTTGCTAATGTTGAAATCCCTGTTTGCTCGCCTCAAACCCTATCTCAAAACCTATTTGCGTTGGGTCGTTCTCGGGGCGACGCTGTTTTTTCTGGCGCAAACCCTCAAAAGTAATTGGCAAGAGGTGGCTGAAATCCGATTGCGCGATCGCGGCGGCAGTTTTCTCGTTCTCGCCTTTGGCGTCACGATGCTGGCACATACTTGGTCCGGTTGGGTGTGGGGCTGGATTCTGCGCGAGTGCGACCAATCCGTATCGATGCTTTGGGCGACGCGAGTATTTTTGAAAACCAACGTGGCCAAGTATCTCCCGGGGAATATTTGGCATTTTTACGGCCGGATTCGCGAAGCCACTCAAATCGGACTGTCGGTGATGGCCGCCACCGCCAGCGTGGTGTTGGAGGCGTTGTTGATGGCGGCGTCGGCGTTGCCGATGGTGGCCTTGGCACTGCCGGGCCATCGCGCAGATTTGTCGGTGGTGGCGTTGGCGGCGGTTCTGGTGGGGATTCACCCGCGATGGCTCAATCCGGTTCTCGAACGCCTCGAACGGGTGAAATTGAAAGGCAAACTGTCGGACAATCCACTGTTTCGGATGCGACGCTATCCGTTACGTCCTCTGTTGGGCGAGGTGGCATTTGTGGGGTTGCGCGGTTTGGGGTTTTTGCTGGCTTGGGCGGCGATCACACCCTGGGAGATCGATCGCCTGTCGTTAGTGTTTGGGGGGTTTAGTTTAGCCTGGTTGTTGGGATTGGTGATTCCCGGCGCCCCCGGAGGGATTGGCGTGTTTGAAGCGACCGCCGTCGCCGTGTTAGATGGGGAGTTTCCAGCGGTGACGGTGTTGGCAGCGGTGGCGCTGTATCGTTTGATTAGCGTGGCAGCGGAAGCGTTGGGGGCAGGGTTGGCGGTGGCGTTGGAAGGGTTGCGCGATCGTCGGCGATCTGACTGAAAATCGGTTGGGCCAACTGCGGTGGTCAACTCGGTTTTAAGTCTTCAGCAGCGCGTTTGAGAGGCGCGAGAAGCGACAGAGACACATTTAAACGATTCAGAGGATGTTCGTCTTTACCCGCAGCTTTCGGACCGTGATAGTCGCTTCCGCCTGTGGCGATTAAACCATAGCGATCGCACAGTTCCAGCAAACGGCGACGTTGAGAACTGCGGTGATGGGGGTGATACACTTCGATTCCCATCAATCCGGCTTCCACCAGTTCCGGTAACACAGTTTCCACCTCGCCGCCGCGAAAGAGATAGGGATGCGCCCAAACGGGAACGCCGCCGCACTTCCGCAACAGTTGAATTCCTTCGCGGGCGGTGAATTTGGGATAGCTGACGTAAGCGGGTTTATCGTCGCCGAGAAAGCGATCGAACGCTTCTTCCATCGATCGCACGTATCCCGCCTCGACCATTGCGTTCGCCAAGTGGGGGCGACTGGGGGCGACGCCTTCCCCCAACTCCGGTAAAGTGATGGGATAGCCCATGTTGGCTAAATTTTCCGCCATTTTTCGCGCCCGCCACCATCGCCCGTCGAGACGATCGCGCAACGGAACTTCCAAGGCCTCGCGATCGGGATAAAATCCCAAAACGTGCAAGGAGCGATCGCAGTGAACCGTACTCAACTCCACGCCGGGAACGATTTCGAGATCGCGCGATCGCGCCGCTGCTTCAGCTTCGTCCCAACCGGAAAGGGTATCGTGGTCGGTAATTGCCAAGGCTTTGACCCCAGCCGACACCGCCGCCTCCACCAGTTGCGTGGGGGTCAGGGTTCCGTCAGAATATGTCGTGTGACAGTGAAGTTCGAGCATCGTGCGCCTTCCAACCGTGCGATCGAATCGTTCACTTCTAGCTTAATGGAGCCAGCCGTGGAGCAAACAACGCCCAGTATCATTTCCCCCGACATCCCCGCAGATGCCGAAACCCAAGTTTCGACCTTGAAACTCGGCGTTCTCGCCTCGGGTAGCGGTACGAACTTCGAGGCGTTAGTGCAAGCGATCGCAGATGGAAAACTGCGAGCTGAAATTCCCGTTCTCATTTATAACAAACCCGGCGCAGCAGTCGCCGCTCGCGCCCAACGCTGGGGAATTCCCGCGATTTTAATCGACCATCGCAAATATCAAAGCCGCGAAGCCTTCGATTTCGATATCGCCCAAACCCTCAGTCAGTACGGCGTTGAATGGGTCGTCATGGCGGGATGGATGCGCCGCATTACCGAAGTGCTGCTCGATCGCTATCCCGATCGCGTCATCAACATTCATCCGAGTTTGCTTCCCAGTTTTCCGGGGTTACATGCTGTCGAACAAGCCCTGAACTCCGGCGTCAAAATCACCGGATGCACCGTTCACATCGCCCGTTTGAAAGTCGATAGCGGCCCGATTCTCATTCAAGCCGCCGTTCCGATTCTCCCCGACGATACCCCCGAAACCCTACACGCCAGAATCCAAGTTCAAGAACACGAAATTTTCCATCGCGGGATTCAGATTGCAGCCATGCAAGCCAGTTGAGGGGTTGATGGGGCGATCGGATCGGGGGATGGGGACAGGAGGAGCCAAGGCTCAGTGGTGTAGAAAAGTCCTGAAACCCTTATTAGAAAAGATATCGCCGTAGTTGCCCCCCCCCAATCTCCGATCGGGAAATGGCTGCCGGAGATCCCCGGCATCTCCAAGATGCCGGGGATCTGGATCGAACCCCAATACATATTTTGTCTATTTTGTCAATCCCCCGAAGCTCGGGAGGCAACACCGGGTTTCTCCACCGACAACTGCGTAACTACGGTTACTGTCAAGGTTTCCCTTCCCCGTTCCCGGGGTCTGCTGCTTCTCTCTCCAGAATGCGTATCATGGGAAAAGAGCAGTACGCTGTAACGCCCAGCCAAGCCAACAATGCCCCAATATCCTGGAATTTCTAGCGAAGCCTTTCGCCACCCCCTCGATCGCGAAGCGGAAGAAACCCTGCGAAATCTACCCGGTTTCGACATGGTGGCGAAAAAGTTTGTCGAGTTCGTCTACGAACGCCCCCAATCGGTGTTTAAGATGGGCAACTCGATCGAGGTGGGGCCTCGCCAATATTCGACGGTATATCACATTTTCCGCGAGTGCGTTCGGGATTTAGATCTCGCCCCGGAACCGCTGCTGTTTGTCGCCCAAGATCCCCAACTCAACGCCTATTCCCTCGGTCAAGACCATCCCTCGATGACGTTGAATTCGGGATTGTTAGACGCCACAGACGAGGCGCAATTGCGGACGGTTATCGCTCACGAACTCGGTCATATTAAATGCGGCCACACGATTTTGATTCAAATGGCGTTGTGGGCGATTTCGACGGCCATGTTCGTGGGTGAAATGACCTTCGGGTTGGGAAACGCCATCGGAAGCGGCTTGATTTATGCCTTCTACGAGTGGCGGCGCAAAGCCGAACTTTCTGCCGATCGCGCGGCGTTGCTGGCCACGGACGACCTCGACAACGTGATGCAGACGATGATGGTTATGGCGGGGGGAAGTCGCAAGTACGCTCACGAAATGAGCTTGAAGGAGTTCGTTCGCCAGTCGGAACGCTATCAAGACCTCGATCGCGACAATCTCAATCAAATTTACAAGTTTTTGCTTTATAACGGCGCTCAAGGCATCGCCTTTACCCATCCGTTTGCCGTCGAGCGGTTGTACTATTTGCGAGAGTGGGCCGACTCGTCGGAATACCGCCAAATTAAAGCCGGAAATTACCAGCGAGACGAGGCTCGCGGGGCGGTGGACGCCAACCCAACCCCGGAAAGTCAAACGGAAAGCTTGCGCCGCCAAATTGAGGAACTCAAACGGGAAATCGAACGGGAAAAGGCAAAGCGAGAGGGCGCTTAAGGGCGATCTCTCCCCCGAACAACTCCGAAATCCAGAGTTCTTAGGAGTGACGCAGAAACCTGGTTGTTGACGAGATTCGCTCGGAAAAACCGGGTTTCTTGACTGACAAGTACCTGACTCTGGCGAGAATCCGGCACAGTGGAAGGGGAAGCGATCGCGGAGGCGACGGACTTGAAGCCATCAAACCTCTTAAAATATAAAGATCGGTGACATTCCAACTCGATCGCTACCCTACGTTATGGCTTTTTCGTCCGTCGTTCGTACCCTCGTCCAAACTCAACTTACCCGAGAACTTCACGGTCGTCTCCGGCGAGACGGCCGTTTAAAACTCGACGGGATTCCTCGGTTTCCCAAAGGTCTCGTGGCCTCGGCCCTGGCCACCGACTTCGACGATAAGCCTACCTCTTCCCAAACTCCCGCCTCTCAACCCCTGTGCGTCATCGCCGCCACCCTGGAAGAAGCCGGACGCTGGGCGGCGCAACTGGCGGAAATGGACTGGAAAACCGTCCTCTTTTACCCCACCACCGAAGCCTCTCCCTACGATAGCCTCGATGGAAACCTCGGCGACAAACGCCGCGAAGGATCGGACGAAATGACCTGGGGACAAATGCAAGTGTTGTCCGACCTGGTTCGCAGCGACAACACCTCGAAAATTGCCGTCGTCGCCACGCAACGGGCGTTACAACCCCATCTCCCGCCCCGAGATATCTTTTCCTCCCTCTGTCTGACGCTACAACCGGGGATGGAACTGGACTTAAATACCCTTTCAACTCGCCTCACCGAATTGGGATACGAACGAGTCTCTCTGGTCGAAACGGAAGGACAGTGGAGTCGTCGCGGCGATATCGTGGATTTGTTCCCCGTTTCGGCAGAACTCCCGGTGCGATTAGAGTTTTTCGGGGACGAGTTGGAAAAAATGCGGGAATTCGACCCCGGCAGTCAGCGATCTCTTGACAAAATACCCCAATGTGTGCTAACACCGACGAGTTTCGGGGCGGCGGTTCCCATCGAAGATGAGGAGGTTCCAGAAAATCTCACCAAAACCGCCCTGTTGGGGGTCGCCTTCGACAAACCCGCCTGTTTGCTGGATTACCTGCCCGAAAATACCCTTCTGGCCCTGGACGAACCGGAAGCCTGTCGCGCCCACTGCGATCGCTGGACCGAACACGCCCAACAGGAATTCAACCTTCACCGACAGAGTTTCGGCGACCTCCAACCGCTTCACCGCAGTTTTGACGACTGTTTGGCGGAGGGCGATCGCTTCCTGCGCTTAGAACTGTCCGAACTCGTCGAAACTACTCGCGAAGCCACCGATCTCGCCAGTCGTCCCCTTCCCATCACGCCCCACCAATTCGCCAAACTCGCCGACATTCTCCGGGGCGAACGCGATCGCGGCTTCTCCATTTTCCTCGTCTCCGCCCAACCCAGTCGCACTGTCGCCCTCCTCCAAGAACACGACTGTCCCGCCCAGTTCGTCCCCAACCCCAAAGACTTCCCAGCCATCGGACGACTGCAAACCCACCATACCCCCGTCGCCCTCAAATACTCCGGACAAGCCGAACTCGAAGGCTTCATCCTTCCCACCCTGCGCCTGGTGGTCGTCACCGACCGCGAATTTTTCGGACAACACGCCCTGGCCACCCCCAGTTACGTCCGCAAACGCCGCCGGGCCGCCTCTAAACAAGTCGATCCCAACCAACTGCAACCGGGAGATTACGTCGTTCACAAAAACCACGGCGTCGGTCAGTTCGTCAAACTCGAAAGCCTCACCGTCAACCAGGAAACTCGCGAATATCTGGTGTTGAAATACGCTGACGGGACGCTTCGGGTGGCCGCCGATCGCGTGAATTTACTCTCTCGCTATCGCCACACGGGAAGCGGACGCCCCCAACTCAACAAGATGTCGGGGAAAACTTGGGAACGCACCAAAAACAAAGTTCGCAAAGCTGTTAAAAAAGTCGCTGTCGATTTGCTGAAACTCTACGCCCAGCGATCGAAACAGCAAGGCTTCGCCTATCCCAACGATGCCCCTTGGCAACAGGAACTTGAAGACTCTTTCCCCTACCAACCCACCCCCGACCAACTCAAAGCGACTCAAGATGTCAAACGGGACATGGAGAGCGATCGACCCATGGACCGACTCGTCTGCGGCGATGTGGGGTTCGGGAAAACCGAAGTGGCGATTCGGGCAATTTTCAAAGCCGTCACCGCCGGAAAACAAGTGGCACTTCTGGCCCCGACGACGATTCTCACTCAGCAACACTACCACACCCTCAAAGAACGCTTCGCCCCCTACCCGATTCAAGTGGGGTTACTCAACCGCTTCCGCACCGCCGAGGAACGCAAAGCGATTTCGCAACGCCTCGCGACGGGCGAGTTAGATGTGGTGGTGGGAACCCATCGCCTCCTCGGGAAAACCATCAAATTTAAGGATTTGGGGCTGTTGGTGGTGGACGAAGAACAGCGGTTCGGCGTCAGTCAGAAGGAGAAAATTAAATCCCTTAAAACTCAGGTGGATGTTTTGACGCTGACGGCGACGCCGATTCCCCGCACCTTATATATGTCTCTCTCGGGAATTCGCGAGATGAGTTTGATTACGACGCCGCCCCCGTCTCGTCGCCCCATTAAAACTCATTTAGCCCCGTTTGAATGGGAAACGGTCAGAAGTGCAGTCTGTCAGGAACTCGATCGCGGCGGACAGGTGTTTTACGTGGTGCCTCGGGTCGAGGGTATCGAGGAAACCTCGGCGCAAATTCGGGAAATGGTTCCTAACGCCCGCATTGCGATCGCCCACGGTCAGATGGACGCTTCGGAATTGGAATCGGTGATGTTGGGCTTCAGTTCTGGGGAAGCGGATGTTTTGGTTTGTACTACTATCGTCGAGTCCGGGTTGGACATTCCCCGGGTCAACACGATTTTGATTGAAGACGCCCATCGCTTTGGATTGTCTCAACTGTACCAGTTGCGCGGTCGCGTGGGACGGGCGGGGATTCAAGCCCATGCTTGGTTGTTTTACAGTCGTCGATCGAAACTGTCTGACGCCGCACAGAAGCGGTTGCGGGCGTTACAGGAGTTCAGCCAGTTGGGTTCGGGATATCAACTGGCGGTGCGCGATATGGAAATTCGCGGCGTGGGAAATCTCCTCGGGGCGGAACAGTCGGGTCAGATGAACGCCATCGGCTTCGATTTGTATATGGAGATGTTGCAAGAGGAGATTCAGGAAATTCAGGGTCAGGAAATTCCCAAGGTGGACGACACGCAAATCGACCTCAACCTCACGGCGTTTATTCCCAGCGATTATATTCGGGATATCGATCGCAAGATGAGCGCCTATCGCAGCGTCGCCACCGCCCAGTCTTCTGAAGAGTTGGGACAAATCGCCGCCGATTGGCGGGATTGTTACGGGCCGCTTCCCAAGGGCGTCAGTCAGTTGTTGCGGGTGATGGAACTTAAGCAAATCGCCAAGAAACTGGGCTTTTCCCGCATCAAACCGGAAGGGAAACAGCATGTGGTTTTGGAAACGCCGATGGAAGAGCCAGCTTGGAAGCTGCTGAAGGAACATTTACCGTCTCACCTACACTCGCGGTTCCTGTACAGTTCGGGGAAAGTCACGGTTCGCGGTTTGGGGGTGTTGTCGCCGGACAAGCAACTCGACAGTTTGATTCAGTGGTTGGACGCTATGTCTCCGGCGTTGGAGAAGCAGTCTGAGGCGGCGTTGGCGGCGTTGGCGGAGTAGTCCAATTCTTGTTTCTCTCGACCTCCTCCTCATCTCCCTAAGCGATTGGGAATTCCTTCGCAACCGCCGGGGATGGTTTGGCGCGTCTTCTCGCCGCCCCAGGCGCAACAGTAATATCGCTGGGCGTCGGACATTCGCTGTACGTCGGTAAAGTCGGCGTCTTCGACAACCGCCCCCGTCTGTTCTCCGGTTTGGTAGTTCGGCGGTTCGGTTCGACTGCGGGGGGTGGCGGTTTCGGCGGTTCCGTAAAACAAACGGGTTCCTTTTAAATCTACTCCGGTTAAATTGGCTTCGTAGAGGATCGATCGAGCCAAATTCGCTTTGACGAGATCGCAGTGACTCAAATTCGCTCGTACCATGTTCGCATCGCTGAGGTCTGTCCAACGTAAATCGGTCTGTTCGAGGTTCGCCGCCGCCAACATCACCCCTAAGTCGATAACTCGGGTACCGTAGGCGCGATCTTCGGCGTAGCCCCCCGCCCCGTCGAGAATGGGACGCCCTAGGCGGAGATCGCGTTTTAGGGGCGTTAGCAGTCGCGATTGCGATAAAAACCGCAGGATTTTCGCTTTTCCGGCCGCATCGACGCTGCTGAGAATGGCGGCGGTTCGCCCTTCGGCGATCGCCCGTTCTTGCGGCCAGTCTTCGAGTAATCCTTCGTCGTTGAGGGTTAAGTCGGATACTCCTTGAAAGTAAGCGTCGATGGTTTGTTGTTGGGTGATGCGGTTTTGTTGAATGGTTAGATCCCGTGAAATGACGTACTGTTGCCACGCCACGTACACGGCGAGGATGGCGATCGCGATTTGTCCTAACGCTCCGACGATTTCTCCGAGGGCGCCTACGGCGTCCCAGTTGATTTGAATGGCGCGGGTTCCCTGCTGGTTGGAGGTACTCAGCATCAGGAGTCCTGTGGCGGCGGCCAGCAGTCCTAAAATGGCGATGATGAGTTTGCGCCAGGGTTCGGGAACCAGTTGCGTCCAGAGTTTCGCCCAACTCGGTAGCAGCAACACTAACGACACCAGCAAACTCGCCAGCGATCCTGTTAGCGCCAACCACAGGCTATCGATCGCCAGTCCGATGATGGTAATTACGATCGACCCTAAAACGATGGCGCTGGGATATTTTTGTAATAAAAATATTGTTTGCGATCGGGTTTCAATTTGAGAAGAGGTCGCTGAGGGGGGATTTGCGGGCGATCGATCCGAGGTTGCTTCGCCTGAAACCTCTACTCTGTCTAACTTAGACTCGCTTTGTTGTGGCAACGAATTCCGGTTGGGTTCCTGATTCATTGATGGTTAGATTTGTAGATAGGCGGTTAAAGCGTCAGACTCTTCTGTAAGAAATGCCAGAAATGTAAACGAACCTGTATTAATTTAAAGACAAGTTAAATTTATTGAATATTTCCGTATTCTTGCGGTACTCTAAAACTATAGAAAGTGCTAAGCACGCCCGTTTAAAACCTCTAGCCGCCGTTTCCATAATAAGGCTAGTTCATAACAAAACCATGCCCGCCCAGACTGAAATCCGAACAGCCTGGGCGGGTTAAATTTTAAGATTGGATATAATCGTTCTATTCCAGAAGAGACGCTGGCGATGGAACATCTAGAGCAATACTATCGAGTGTTGGGACTAGAACCGGGGGCATCGATCGAAGAGATCGATCGCGCCTACAGAGACTTGGCATTCGTCTGGCATCCCGATCGCATTCCCGGCGAAAACGCACGACTCCAATACAAAGCCCAAGAAACCCTCAAATCCATCAACGACGCCCGCGATCGCCTGCGATCGTTCCATCGTAACGGACATCGCAGCGGAGATCGCAACGGACATCAAAACGGATATCGATCGCCCACCTCGCCGCCGAAACCGCCCCCACCGCCGCCCCATTACCATCACCATCACCACCATCACCACCATCGCGGCTACCGACGCCCCCACACCCGCGACTACTGCAACGCTGACTTACACGGGGCGAACTTTCGGGAAAAAGACTTATCCGGGCGCAACCTGGAAGGGGCGAACCTCGTCGAAGCCAATCTCAGCGATGCCTTCATGCATCGCGTCAACCTCGCCGGGGCGAACCTCGCCGGGGCGAATCTGTTTCGCGCCAACCTCCTCGAAGCCGATCTCAGTTACGCCATTCTGCGAGAAGCCAATCTCATCGGTGCCGATTTAAGCGGGGCGGATTTGACGGGGGCGGATTTAACCGGGGCGAAGGTGGGAACGGGAAACCGACTCCTCGTTAAACTGACGGGGGCAGATTTAACAGGCCTCATCCTCCCAGACGGTAGAATTTACCAGTAACTCGATCGATCTGTTCGTTCTCGTCCGTTCGTCCATGATTGCACTGCCTTCTCTCTCCTCCAATATTCCCAAGCGTCTGGCTGAGGAATTTTCCCTGTCCCTTTCCCAAGTTCAAAACGCCCTCGAGTTGTGGAACGAAGGGGCGACAGTTCCCTTTATCGCCCGGTATCGGAAAGAACGCACCGGGGAAATGACGGAAGTGCAGCTGCGGGAACTGTTCGATCGCGCCGCCTATTTAAAGGAACTCGACGATCGCAAAACCACGATTCTCGAAGCCATCGAACAACAAGGAAAACTCACAGAGGCATTGCGAGACAAGATTCTTCAATGTTCCCAGAAAACGGAACTCGAAGATCTCTATCTTCCCTATCGCCCCAAACGCCGCACTCGCGCCACCATCGCCCGAGAACGAGGGTTAGAACCCCTGGCGACGGCGATCGCATCGCACAACACGCCCCAAAGCCGCGCCATCGATTTATACGCAGAAGCCGCAAAATACCTCAACCCGGAACAGAAAATCGCCACCGCCGAAGACGCCTTAAAAGGCGCGTCGGATATCCTCGCCGAAGCCATCTCCGAAAACGCCGAATTGCGATCGCACCTGCGAGAAATCTTCCTCAAAGACGGATTCTTTACCTCTGGCGTCAAAAAAGACTATCCCGAAGGAAGTACCAAATACGAAACCTATCGCGATTATCAAATTTCCCTGCGTAAAATCGCCCCTCACAACGTTTTAGCCCTGTTGCGCGGAGAACGGGAAGGGATTTTAGACGTGAAACTCACCGCCGACGACGATCACATTCTCGCCCATCTCGAATCCCAGATCCTTCATACCCGAGATCGATCGCTCCGTCAGTTTTACCAAAACCTCATCAAAGACGCCTACACCCGCCTCCTCAAACCTTCGATCGTCAACGGCGTTATCGCAGAAGTCAAAACCCAAGCCGACGAAGCCTCCGTCAAAACCTTTGAAGCCAACCTGCGGGCGTTGTTACTCGCCCCCCCAGCAGGGCGCAAACCCACCCTAGGAATCGATCCCGGCTTCCGAACCGGATGCAAAGTCGCCGCCCTCGACGATACCGGAAAATTCCTTGAATACCAAGCCATTTTCCCCCACCAATCCCAAACCAAACGGGAAGCCGCCGCCAAAACCCTGACGCAGTTGATTCGACGCCACCATATCCAACTGATCGCCATCGGAAACGGAACCGCCAGCCGAGAAACCGATCGCTTCGTCGGCGAAGTGTTGAAAAGCTTGCAAAACCCCCCCGTCAAAGTCATGGTGAACGAATCCGGGGCGTCGGTGTATTCCGCCAGCGAAGTGGCGATCGCAGAATTTCCCGATCTCGACGTTACCGTGAGGGGGGCGATTAGCATCGCGCGACGGTTACAAGATCCCCTCGCGGAATTGGTGAAAATCGATCCCAAATCCATCGGCGTGGGACAATACCAACACGATGTCGACCAAAAGTTACTCAAACAGAAACTCGAGGAAACCGTCGAAAGCTGCGTCAACTATGTCGGCGTCGATCTCAACACCGCCTCCAACGCCCTGTTAACCTCGGTTTCGGGATTGTCGGCGTCGGTGGCGAACAATATCGTCGCCTATCGAGATAAAAACGGCGCCTTTTCCAACCGCCGCCAACTGTTAAAAGTGCCGAAATTAGGTCCGAAAGCCTTCGAGTTATCGGCGGGATTTTTACGCATTCGCGATGGGGAGAATCCTTTGGATAATACGGCGGTTCACCCGGAAAGTTACAGCGTCGTGAAATCGATCGCCCAGGATTTGCAGTTGTCGTTGGAACAACCCGAAGCCATCGCCCAACAATTGAAGGCGATCGATCTCAAAAAATATACCACCGACAGCATTGGCGAACCCACATTACGGGATATTTTATCCGAATTGGAAAAACCCGGACGCGATCCCCGCGACGAATTTACCTACGCCACCTTCAAAGAAGGAATCGACGAAATTTCCGATTTAAAAGAAGGAATGGTTTTAGAAGGCGTCGTTACCAACGTCGCCAATTTCGGCGCCTTCGTCGATATCGGCGTCCATCAAGACGGCTTAGTTCATATTTCCCAACTCGCCAACCGTTTCGTCAAAGATCCCAATACCGTCGTGAAAGTCGGCGAAGTGGTGAAAGTTAAAGTCTTAGATATCAACGAGAAATTAAAGCGAATTAGCTTGTCGATGAAAGCCCTCGAATAAATCCCAACCCTCTTTCCTCCTTCTCAGATGTAGTGAGGCTTTCGTTCCCTACCCCTTCGCCATGCAAGTCCCTAAACCCCCTTGACCGAATACCCGGCTGGGGGGTAAAATAATCTTGTATTAAATTTTGTATTGAATTCTATTGAAAACTTTATTTTAAAAAATTAACTAAAATTAACTTTTTGGGTCGCTCGCGGAATTTTTTATCCTTGACTTCGGCAATTTTTTCGGATAAGATAATCGTATTCTAAGATAATGGGATTGTGTCAACTAGCTTGATTTTTTAGTCAACTTTTTTGAACAATTCCATTTGAGACTCCCCGAACCCATCAAAAATAGAGAACCGCCGTTCGCCGTACAATAGGTCTTGGTATTATGCAAGACCCCGCGATCGCAATGGCAACAATTCTCAGAGACCTCAGTTATCGCCATCAGTGGCTCTACGACAGCATTTCCCGCACCGCCGCCCTCACCGTCGGCGGCGAAGAGCGATTTCGGACGCTACCGATGGCGGACTTACCCATTTCCCCCAAAAGCCGAGTATTAGACTTGTGCTGTGGCTGGGGTCAATCGACGAAATATCTGGTACAACAGTCTCAAGAGGTGATTGGATTAGACGCTTCCCCTCGATCGATCGATCGAGCCAAAGCCAACGTTCCCGAAGCCGAGTACGTCCAAGCCTTCGCGCAGGATATTCCCTTCGACGACAACAGCTTCGACGTAGTACATACCAGCGCCGCCCTCCACGAAATGGAACCCGAAACCCTCAATCGCATCGTCTGGGAAGTGTTCCGCATACTCAAACCCGGCGGCGTCTTCACCATCGCCGACTTCCACAAACCCACCAATCTCCTATTCTGGCCGGGATTAGCAGCATTTTTCTGGCTCTTTGAAACCGAAACCGCCTGGAAACTCCTAAAAATCGACTTACCCGGATTGCTCTCAGCCGTAGGCTTTCAGCGGTGCGATCGCCAACTGTACGCCGGAGGAAGTTTACAAATCATCCAAGCCTGGAAATGATGAGGAGATGAGGAGGTGATGGGATGATGAGCAGTGCGTGACGATGTATTGGTTTCACGTTTGACACCCGATTTTTTGTTCGCTGTTCCCTATGATTACTATGAAACTTCCCAAACTCGCAACCACAACCCTTCTCGCAACAGCCTGTTGGATAGCACCCGCCCGGGCTGAAAACATCGAACACCTGCAACAACTCCTCTCCACACAAAACTGTTCCGGGTGCGACTTGCGAAATGCGGGACTCGTTCACGCCAACTTAGCCGGGGCGAACCTCACCGGGGCGAATCTCATCCGCGCCAATCTCAGCCACAGCGACTTAACCGGGGCGGATTTAAGCGGCGCCAACCTCACCGGAGTCTCCCTCGTCGGCGCCAACCTTACCGGGGCGAACCTCACCGGCGCCAACCTCACCGGGGCGGATTTACGAGACGCATATTTAACAGACGTGCGATACGAAGGCGCCATTCTCAGCGGGGCGAACCTGCGAGGCGCTTACGGAATTCCCACTGTCGCCGTCACGCCCCAAGACTTGCTTTTGTGGGGCGGCGAAGAAGCCGAAAAAGGGAATTTCCAAGGAGCGATCGAATATTACACCCAAGCCATTAACCTACAACCCGAGTTTCCCCTCGCCTACCTCGGAAGAGCCGCCGCGCACAACCGCATGGGGAACGTCGAACAAGCCATCGCCGACGCCAGACGCGCCTCAGAAATCTATTTCCTGGCGGGAAACCAAGAAGGATACGAAACCGCCGAATTCTTCATCGCCGCCATCCAAGCCGAAGAAGAAGCCTACCAAGAAGCCCGCGAACGCGCCCGCAACGGCGATCTCGGCGGAAACCTCCTCAACGTCATTACCGGCGTCGGAAGCATCTTACTCCAAGGCTTCTTACCCTTTTTCTAGCCCCCATCATCCCATCACCCCATCATCTCCTCATCCTCGAACCAATCCAACGCGCGATCGCACAAAGTATTCGTCACGACACCGCGAACGCCGAGTTGTTTGAGCTGTTCCCAAATCTCGAGATCGTCGACAACCCACGCCAAAACCTTGATGTTTCTGGCTTTCGCATCTCCTACCAATCCCGGTTCCTCAAGTAACAGTGACGCCAAACCGGAAACGATCGCCTTTTTCTCAGACGCCAGCGGTAAACAGGCTTCAAACGCCTCCTCTGTCGCGACGAGGTAACACAGCCGTACTTCCGTCGATTCGGCGCGAAACCGCTCTAACAACGCAGGATCGAAAGAACAGATGTAACAGCGATCGAGCCATCCCCGCTCCCCCAGCAGCCGCAACAGTTTCTCGATGCGTTCGTCAGTCCACATCGGATGTGGCTTAATATCCAAATATAAAGCGTTCGGTATGTCCCAGATTGCATCGAGAGCTTCAGCTAAAGTGGGAATCCGTTCCTCTGCGAACTCCTCGTCAAACCAACTTCCCGCATCGAGATCCCGCAACTGACGCCAAGGGGTTTCGCTGACGTTTCCCCGCATCGGCGTCGTGCGATCGAGCGTTTCATCGTGAATCACAATCGGAACCCCGTCGCCGCTCAAACGCACGTCTAATTCGATCGAATCCGCCCCCGCGTCGAGCGCCAAATCAAACGCGGCTAACGTATTTTCCGGCGCGATCGCCGAAAAGCCCCGATGGGCGATAATTTCATAAGCCTCGATAGGGTCGTTCACAGTTCAATTCCTGACTTCTTTTGACAGCAATGGTACGATCGATCGAACGATACAAATCTTTACAGTTTTCAAAGACTTACTTGGAGATAAGCACAAAATCGTTTTTTTTGCAGTATCCCAAGTTACAAAACACTCCTGAAACCCAACAAAATCTCCATGCGCTATTTTATTTCCGCTTCTTTTATCGCCAGTACAGCTTTTCTAATAGGAAGCCTCACCCCTACCCTTCCCACCCTCGCCGTTGACGTTCCCGCCGCAGAAACCCAACTGGCGCGACGGGAAGGGGAAATCCGCATCACTCGCGACGCAGAAAACACCTACACCGCCGAAATTCTCCTCGATGCGTCAGCCGAAGAAGTCTGGAACGTCATCGCCGACTACAACAACTTCAGCAATTTTCTCCCCAACATCGTCTCGAGTAACGTTCTTGAAAGCGAAGGAAACCGCAGCGTTGTCGAACAAATCAGCGAACGTCGCGTATTGTTTATTAACGTGCGATCGCGCATCCGTACCGAAAACCTAGAAACCCAAAACCAGCGCATCGACTTTCGCCTCGTCGAAGGAGATCTCGCAAAACTCGAAGGTTCTTGGATACTCGAAACCGTCGCCGACTCGAACCATTTGCGCCTCAAACAAACCGTCAACGTTTCCCCCGAAGACGGAACCCCCGAAACCATCTTTTACGACATCTTCGAACAATCCCTCGCCGATACCCTCGAAGCCATTCGCGAGGAAGTGTTGCGACGACGGGGGTGATGATGGGATAAGGGGATGAGGGGATGATGGGATGATGAGATGATGAGATGATGGGATGATTTCTCAGTTTCAGGTTCGACACCGGATTTTTCAAGTCATGTACCCTACCACTGTTCCCCATTCCCTGTTCTCCTTGACATACTCGCCGCCTTAAAAGAGCGGCGATTCTCCAGACCTCACGGTTTGGGATTCCTAGTTCGTTGACAACCCTTACTATCCATCGTTGCCAATGAATACCAGAGGGGTTTATCTCCCTAGGCGTTTTCCCCATTGCAGAGGAGGTTTCGGTATGCCCTACCGTACCTGAGAATCCGCGAAAAAATTGGTTCTCTGTACTTGTTGCTTAGAGCTTTTACCTGCCCGAGCCTTCCCGAACAGAACCCACTAACTCTAGTTTTCAAGGTTCAGTTGCCTCGATTAGAGGCTCGGTTTTCAAACTGGTTGAATACCGCTCCAGTTTCTCCATTATAGCAGAGTCGCCCTGAAAGGGCGAGGCTTTAGACCCAAAATTTCTGGTAAAATGAACGATTGGAATCGACTGCGGGAGACGTTTCGACAGATTTGGGGATACGATGAGTTTCGCTATCCTCAAGGGGAAATTGTCAAGACGATTCTTCAGAAACGGGATGCCTTAATCGTACTTCCGACTGGAGGCGGAAAATCGATTTGTTTCCAACTTCCAGCGTTGTTACAAGATGGCGTGACGCTGGTGGTGTCGCCATTGGTGGCGTTGATGGAAAATCAAGTTACAGAATTGCGCGATCGCAACCTTCCCGCCGCGACACTTCACAGCGATCGATCGCGTTCCCAGAAAAAAGCCGTTCTCAACGCCTTGGAACACCAAAAACTGCGCTTGCTGTACCTCTCTCCCGAAACCCTCCTCAGTCGCCAAGTTTGGCAAATTCTCGCGCAACCGCATATCGACATCAACGGAATCATACTCGACGAAGCCCACTGTTTAGTCCAGTGGGGGGATACCTTTCGTCCAGCATACCGACGATTGGGAGCAGTGCGATCGACCCTCCTCAAAAACCGTCCGCCGAAAACCCGCATTCCCGTCGCCGCCTTTACCGCCACCGCCGATTCCACCGCACAGCAAACGATTCGAGAAGTGTTGAAACTGCGCCAACCCCAGCAGTTTTTACAAAACCCCTATCGTCCTAATTTATCTTTGCACCTGCGCCACACCTGCACGCCGCGCAACCGCAAACAGCAACTTCTCAAATTCCTGAAACAACATCCCCAGGAATCGGGAATCATCTACGCCAGAACCCGCCGCGACTGCGAGACGCTGGCGTATTGGCTACAACAACAGGGATTCGCTACCGCCGCCTATCACGCCGGATTGGGGTCGATCGATCGCCGCCAACTCGAGGCACAATGGTTAAACGGGCAGTTGCAGTTCGTCGTCTGTACCTCTGCCTTTGGCATGGGGATTAACAAACCCAACGTGCGCTGGGTGTTACATTACCAAGTTCCCGCCTTACTCTCAGAATACCTGCAAGAAGTGGGAAGAGCGGGACGTGACGGAAAGCCTGCTATCGCCGTTTCGATCGTCAGCGAACCCACCGGATGGCTAGATCCCAGCGACAAGCAACGCCAGCAGTTTTTCCGCGATCGCGAAACCGCGCAACTGCGACGCGCCAAACAGTTAGCCAAACAACTCCCCAAATCAGGGAATCTCGACGCCGTAAAAACGGAATACAAAGACGCCGAAATTGCCCTGTCATTGTTGCACAGTCGCGGACAACTCACCTGGCGCGATCCCTTCCATTACAAAATTCTCGACAGTACCCCGAACCCCGATTCCAACACCGACGCCATCCGAGAGATGCAACGGTATCTGCGAAGTCGTCGCTGTCGTTGGATGTTTTTACTGGAGGCGTTTGGCTTTGGGGAGGAGGCGAAACCCTGCGGGAAGTGCGATCGATGTCGGCGATAGTTCCGAAATCCATCTTCGGGGTGGCGATTCCCCAAATCTGATGTTTCTCTGAAACCCCGTAGCGTGACACGATAAGGCGGTTTCGCCGCTGCTCGATCGATCCCTCTCTCGAATGTTGACTTTTTATTCAATCTCAACCATACTGAAACAGATCCCAAAACAATCCCCATCTTCAAGGATTTGTCACAGCGTCGTCACAATTGGCGAGTAGGCTGGTGACAACTTCCTGATGGGAGACACCCCCCAGCCCTCAATCCCCCACTGTGTTATCGCCATGCAACTCACCCCCACGCGCCCCCTCACCCAGTTTCTGCGACAGGATTTGAACCTTTCCGAAGCGGAGATCGCTCTGGCGGCTCGTCACGCCCCCACCAAAGACCACCTGCCGATGGTACTGTGGCAGTACGGCTTAGTGAGCCTGAGCGAGTTAGAGCGCATTTGGGATTGGGAAAACGGCGACGCTTGAATCCGCCGCCACGCTGTTTACTGTTGATAATAGGGGAATTCACCAGAGATACACAGATAAAACAGAGAATACGGAGATTTTTGACCTTTTCAGTCAAAATTTTCGCGTTTCAAAGTGGTTTCCGGTCGATTTTGATAAAAAATTTCCGTGAGCCTATCGAGATGCAGTAGTAATATCAGCCCCCAACCAGGCTTGAAAATTCTTCGCCTGAGTCGAGGTGGGATTTTTCACCGGAACCACGCGATAGGTACTGGCTTGAGGTTCGGCGAGGGTAACAGACACCGTTTTCAGTTCGTCTTGATGGAAGATGCTGACGGAAATGGTATCGCCGGGATTATACTCTTTAAGTCGATCGTCAATCGAATCGCTGCTAACGCGGAAACCGTCAATAGCGAGGAGTTCGTCTCCCGCATCCAATCCCGCTTGTTGTGCCGGGGAACCGATTTCCACAAATTGAATCGCGGTACCGTTTCCGTTTCCGTTGAATCGCGCTCCCCAAAACGGCGGTTGTTTGGCGATATCTGTTTTCAAGCGCAAGCCAAAGGGTTCGAGATATTCCGCTAACGGTAAATCTTCGAGTCCGTAGATATAGCGATCGAAAAAGTCGTTTAAATCGCAACCTGCTACCAATTCAAAAGCTTCTTGAAGCTGTTCCGCCCGGTAACCGATTTCCGCTTTACCGAACTGCTGCCAAACCTGCTTCATCACGTCGTCGATCGAACGGGTATTTTGACTGCGTTGGCGAATCGTCAAATCCAACATCAACGATACCAACTCCCCTTTCAAATAATAAGAAATTTGCGAGTTGTCGCTGTTAGAATCCCGACGATATAGCTTAATCCAAGCGTCCCAACTGGATTCAGACAGGGGTTGAACCAAGCGTCCCGGCGTAATATAGAAACGAGACACATCTTTCGAGAGAATTTTTAAAAACGCTTTGGCGTCGTAAAGCTTCGACCAAAGCGGAATCAGCATATCGTAATAGCTGGTAACGCCTTCGCAGAACCACAGAGATGGCGTATAGTTTTCGGCCGTGTAGTCAAAGCGTTCTAAGGCTTTAGGGCGAATGCGTTTGACGTTCCACAGATGGAAAAATTCGTGGGCGACCAATTGTAAAAAGCGATTATAAGAATCAGGTTTTTGGAACCCCAAACGGGGATAGTTCAAGGAACAGGAATTTTTATGTTCCAAGCCACCGAAACCGCTTCCGGAAAGGTGTAAAATAAAGAGATAGCGATCGTAAGGCAAACCGCCGAAGAGGTCGGATTCCACGCGCACGATACGATCGATCTCGTCCACGAGGCGATCGATCTCCAGATTTCCCCGTCCCCAAACGACCAGTTCGTGAGGTTTGCCAAAAATCTCGAATTCCCGGCGTTCCTGAATGCCAATTTCAAAGGGACTATCGACTAACGTATCGAAATCCTCAGCAACAAACCTATTTTCAGCATCGGGAACCGGGGGAAGAGCCGTTGCGATTTGCCAATCCGAACGGGGCAGATCGATCGTCACTTCGATGGGTTTGTCCTCAAATCCCGGTATAAAAAAGAACGTCGCCGCCCCGTTAAAATAGCCGTGAGTGCCATCGAGGTGATTCGTGCGAACCGTCAGTTCGTTAGCGAACAGACGATACGACACCACAATATCTTCCGTCGCGTCCGTATCGATTTGCCATTGATGTTTCGAGACTTTGCGCCAAGAAAGTTGCGTTCCCTGGGGCGTTTCGGCGGCGAAATCCTGTAGGTTTCGGGCGTATTCCCGCACCAAATACGAACCCGGCGTCCACACCGGAAACGTCAAATCTAGCTGTTTAGCTTGCCATGACGACACCTGCAAGCGAATCTCGAACAGATGAGATTCGGGGTCGGACATGGCTACGGTATAGCTTAGCATCGCATTTGGGGTAGTTTCAGAAGTATTCGGTCGAGTCGGAATTGCTTGAGTCACGATCGATCTCTATATCAACACAGTACTGGCAACGCCATTAACACGACGAGTTGACTTTGCATTATCGAAAATTTTGGGTCTAAAACCCCGCCTTTCTGGGATCGCCTCAATTTCCCATATGTCCCGCTAAATGCGTCAGTTGCTTGAGGTTGACTAAATACATCCCTTGACTAGCTTCGTCGATTTCCACCCAGCCTTTACTAATGAGTTTGTCGGTAATTTTGCGGGCGTCCTCAGCAGAAATATCAGCGACATCGGCCAAATCCTTCAAATCGATGTTGTAAATTTTGCTGCCTTTTTCCGTACTCTCGCCGTAGCTTTCCGCTAGAGAAACCAACGTGCGGGCTAACTTAATGGCGGGGGGACGATTGCGGATTTGGAAACGAGCGTTGGTTTGACGCAGGCGACGCACCATCAACTGCAACATCCGGTGATGTAACTGTGCGTCCTTAAACAGGGTTTGAATGAAGCGTTGCGCCGAGACGCTGAGTAACTTCACGCTGGAGAGGGCGATCGCGTCGCTCGATCGCGGTGATTCGTCCAAAATCGCCATTTCGCCGAAGAAATCACCCGGTCCGAGAACGGCCAGGGTCACAGCATCATCACCGGAGAGGCGTCGGACTTTAACCCAACCGGATATGACAAAATAAACAGCGTTCCCCCAAGCGTCTTCCATCAACACAGCACGACCCGGAGGATATTCGTGTTCGTCAGCCACCGACAGCAGCCAATCGACTGTTTCGGGATTTGCCGCGTTAAAGAGGGGGAACAGCTCGCTAAAGGCTTCGCTTTGCATGAACTCGATCGAGAGATAGCCAATATCAGGGGTTACTGCCACAGATGCCGGGGATGTCTCCCGGCGCTCGAAAAACCTCAACCCCTACTTGATGATAATGCGACGAACCGCGATCGAGAGCAATACGACCAGATTCTTCAGAGTTGAAGAGATGATGAGGTGAGGAGATGATGGGATGATGAAGTAAATCTCCCCCTCTCCCCCTCTGCCCCTCTCAAATCACCCCAACAACAGGTCATCGAGGATGAGTTTGTTACTCTGAGAACCGATCGCAATCGATCGCGCTACACCGGAAAACGGCACCACTGCTGTTTCAAAGCGATTGTACGCTTGGGGAAACTCGCTCGCTGTCGTGGGGTCTAGGGTAATGGTGGCGAGAGGGGTTCCCGTACCGTTGGCACCGTCGAACACCGTCACCGTATGGTCGCGGAAGGGGGAAGCATAAGACAACGCCACCTGTCCCGTAAACCCTTGCGCCACGTCCACGACGATCGCATCCCCTTCCCCGTAGGTTAAAGCCGTGACGCCGCTGGGGGCTTCCTCGAAATTGCCGCCGAAGCCGTCTTCGATTCCCATTTCCTTCAAGCCGCAAGCACTCATGATTCCCAAGGCGTTTTCAGAAAAGGAAATGCCGCGATCGCCGTACAAATTCCCCACCGAGGTTAAATTATCGATGCCTTCAAAAGTGAGCAAACTGGGCAAATCGCTGCGATCGATCGTCAGAGTTGCCGCATCCTCGTCTCCCAACATCGCCCCGTTGGTGGGGTCGATCAGTGCCAACCGCACCGTTTCCGGCGGTTCCACCAGCAAATCATCGACAATCGGCAGTCTCACAATGCGTTCCGTTTCCCCGTCCGCGAAGGTGACTTGAAT
Source organism: Baaleninema sp. (assembly GCF_049974805.1). Classification (NCBI taxonomy): domain Bacteria; kingdom Bacillati; phylum Cyanobacteriota; class Cyanophyceae; order Oscillatoriales; family Oscillatoriaceae; genus Baaleninema; species Baaleninema sp. The sequence goes on along the minus strand of NZ_JBNGCO010000004.1, from coordinate 20,605 downwards.
CGGCGTCGGGTCGAAATCCCCCGGCGCCGTCGCCGTTCCGTCACTGGCTACCAGCGTCACGCTAACCTCTCCAGTAGTCCCCCCTTCCCGCAAAATCTGAATTTCGGCGAAAGGGTTGCCATCTTCGGCAACGAAAAAGTTTGAACTCCCCAATAGTAGAGTTCCGACTTCTCCGTCTGGCGGTTCGGGGGGGTCTGGCGGTTCGGGGGGGTTGGGGGGGTCGGGGGGTTCCGTATCGTTATCGAAGACCACTAAAATCGCGGTGGATTGGCTTCCTAACATCGTTCCCGGGTTGGGATTGGTGAGGCCGAGGTTGATAGTTTCGGCAGATTCGACCTCGATATCATCAGCAATGGGAACGCGAATCGTTTTTTCCGTTTCCTGGGGGGCGAAACTGACCTCGATGGGGGTATTGTCGTAATCGGTGGGAAAGGTCGCCGTTCCGTCGTTGAGAACCACCGTCGCCGTGGAGGTTTTCTCCAAATTCCCCGATCGAACCACCGTGACGGCCATCGCCGCCGTTCCGTCTTCGTCGACCTCGAAAATCGACTGCGAAAACTCCAAGAGGGTATCGTCGTCGGTAATGACGATTTGGGCGCGATCGTCCTCTCCAGCGGTCACGTTTCCCGAAAAATCCACCAGTTGCAAGTTCACTGTTTCCAGGGGTTCCGGAAGACTGTCGTCATTAATGGGAATTTCGACAGTTTTCTCAGTGTCGCCGGCCTCGAACTCCACGGGAATCTGTTGTAGGGGATAATCTTCGGGAAACGTTCCCGTTCCGTCTGTGATTTGGATGGTGACGCTAAAGGGAACCTCTTCAACCCCCGATCGCAACAGCTTCACCTCAACCCCTCCCTCTTCTTCCTGAGTCGGCAGAATCGTTTCTGCAAACTCCACAGCGATGTCGTTATCGGCAATTTCCAACACCGCCGTTTGACGATCGCCCAAACTCGCCCCGCCGATGGGGTCGCTTAAGGTTAAATCGATCGTTTCTGTCTCTTCAAGCAGATCGTCGTCTGTAATGGGAATTTCGACGGTTTGCGTGGTTTCTGTGGGGTTGAAAAAGACGGCGATGGGGTTGGCTTCAAAATCCCCTAGGGTTGCCGAACCTTCACTCGGCCTAACCGTTACGCCGATGGTGTTGCCGCTGCTGATGTTGCGCGTCAGCGTTACCGCCATGACTGGGGTGCCGTCTTCTGTGACGCGAAATGTCGATTCGGTGAATTCCACCACGTCCAGTTTGACAACGAGGGTTTCGTCGATGGTGTCGGACACTTCGTCGTTAGAAATCAGTCGGACGAGGAGTTCTTGGGTGTCTCGAACCCGCACGACGGTGGCGAAGTTTTCGTCGTTGGGGGGAATTAGTTCTAAGTCGTCAACGGTTAAATCGCCGACGATTCCGAGGCGATCGCGTTCGGGATCGAAGTCGAGAACCACGTCGAAGTTCGCCAAACGAGGATCGTCATCGACGGGATCGTTGTCGTTCTCGGGGTCGAAAAATGGTTGCAGGAGAACGATGTCATCGCCATCTCCTGTGAAAATCAGATCCCGTCCGCCATCGCCGCTAAGGAGATCGTCTCCATCCTGGCCGAGAAGGGTATCTTGTCCGCTTCCGCCGCGAAGGATGTCGTCGTCGTCGCCTCCCTCTAAGCTGTCGTTGTCGAAGTCTCCGCGAAGGAGATCGTCGCCATCGAAGCCGATCAGGGTGTCGTCTCCGTCTAAGCCGGAGATCGCGTCGTCTTCTGAGGTGCCGGGGAGAAGGTTGCCACCGGCGTCAAGGGTGTCTTGAATGACGGCCATAGTCGCTCTGACTCTCTCAATTCGGGGTTTGCGATCGCTCTCGATAGATGCTCCCCTATCTGTTACAAACTATACCAAATTTTTTTTGGGGCGATCGGCATTCTTTATGTGAATAAATAAGCTCGATTTAAAATGAAGTAATTCGGGCAGTTTTTGGATTCGTTTTTTGGTTATTGAAGGAGATATTTAGCTTTTTTTAATAGGAATAATTTTGAATTGAAGTCAACAATCTTTCGTAAATGTTTTTATGGCAAGGATATCCTTTTTTACTCCTACTTTCAGGGTTTTACAATTCCATTCCATTAATTTAGCTTTTTTGTTAGTCTTACAGATTTTTAAAAATCAAGTAAAACCAATTTTAAAACATAAACAATCGAACTTAAATTGAATTGAAACTTAATTTCAAAACTTCGAGAAATTTCGCCAAAACTGAGAAAAATAAGCCAAGGTAGAGACGCACAAAAAGCACGCCTCTACAGACCGAGTCAGAGGTGTTGGGGGTAGCATACCCGACGACGACAGAGGCGAAAGAACGGCCTTCCGCTACCGCGATCGCACGAACTTTTCGAGGCGATCGAGCCCTTTTTCAATCGCCGCCATATCCGTGGCGTAAGACAACCGCAAACAAGTATCAGTACCGAAGGCGATACCAGGAACCGCCGCCACGTGGTATTCCTCCAGTAATCGATCGCAAAACTCCATCGACGACAACCCCGTACTGGCGATATCGATAAAAACGTAAAACGCGCCGTCAGGTTTCGGGGCGCTCAAACCGGGAATACTCGCAACGCGATCGAGAATATAGGCGCGACGTTTGGCGAAGCTCGATCGCATCTCCTCAATACATCCGGGAGATTGCGGCGACTGCAACGCAGCGAGGGCGCCGAACTGCGCGAACGTGCAAACATTGGAGGTACTGTGACTTTGCAGCGTACTCGTAGCTTTAATCAACTCCACCGGCGCCGCCAAATAGCCAACGCGCCATCCCGTCATCGAAAACGCCTTGGCGAAGCCGTTACTCGTAATCGTGCGATCGCGCAGTTCGGGACTCACCGCAGCGATACTCAAATGCTCCGCCCCATCGTAGAGAATTTTCTCGTAAATCTCATCGGAAATCACCCAAATTCCCGCCTCTCGAACCACCTCCGCCAAAGCGCGAATCTCCTCGGGCGTATACACCACCCCCGTGGGGTTGGAGGGAGAATTGAGAACGAACAACTTGGTTTTCGGACTAATGGCCGCTTTCAACCGTTCCGGCGTAATCTTAAACTGCGTCTCGGCGGTGGTGGACACGATAACCGGAACCCCTTCAGCGAGTTTCACTATTTCCGGATAACTCACCCAGTAAGGCGCCGGAACGATAACCTCATCACCGGGATCGATTAACGCTAAAATCGCATTGAACAGGGATTGTTTCCCGCCGTTGGTCACCTGAACGTTCTCGGCTTTGTAATCGATGTGATTGTCCGTCCGCAACTTTTCGGCGATCGCTTCGCGCAGTTGCAGTTCTCCGGCCACCGGCCCGTAACGGGTTTTCCCCTCGTCAAGCGCCTGTTTCGCCGCCTCGACGATATGCTTGGGGGTTCCGAAATCCGGTTCCCCCGCGCTGAAGCTGCACACATCGACCCCCTGAGCTTTCATGGCTTTCGCCTTGGCGGAAATGGCCAGGGTCATCGAGGGAGGAACTTGACCGACTCGTGCTGATATTTTCATCGAGATTAAATAAGTTGTTCGATACCCTACAGGTCTTAATTAGGGGAATTTTACCCCTAACCTCTCGATCGAAGCATATTCTCCATGTCAGATGACGGTGACATCTTCCCAAGATTGAGGCGATGATGAGAGAAAGACCCGAGAAAATTATTGGAGGATGGGATGCGGGCAGGAGGGAACGATCGCCGATATGGGTTTGCGCCACTTGGCTAAGGAAATTTCACATCGCATTCCGTTACGAACGGTTCTCGTCGTCCCTTTCGCGTTGCAAATTTTCGCAGCCGTCGGACTGACGGGGTATTTGTCGTTTCGCAACGGCCAACAAGCCATCGACGACATCTCCACCCAACTGCGGGACGAACTGACCGATCGCATCGAAGAACGGCTCGATCGATACCTGGAAGCCCCCCATCTCATCAACCAGCTTAACGCCCAAGCCTTTGAACTCGGGCAACTGGACTTACAAAACTTATCAGAACTCGATCGCTATCTGGCCCGGCGGATTCGCCTGTTCGAGAACGTCACTTACGTTTACTTCGGCAACCCCCAGGGCGAATTTAGCGGCGTCGAACGGGTACCTGACGGCTCGATTCGTATCGGCGTGTCCGGACGGAACGGCCCCGAGGACGATAACTTCTACACCTACGCCAGCGACGAAGAAGGAAACCGAGGAAAACAGCTCTCAGCGGTACCCGGTTACGACTTACTGACGCGACCCTGGTACGTGACCGCCGCCAACGCCGAAACCGCCGTTTGGGGGGACATTTACGTTTGGGCGGCGCCCTATGCCAATTTGGCGCTTCCGGCGGCGTTGCTGATTTACGATGACGACGAGTTCGTGGGGGTGTTCGCCGTGGATATTTCGCTCCTCGACATCAGCGATTTTTTACGAACTCTGGACATCGGACAAACCGGACAGACCTTTATTGTCGATTCCTACGGACAACTGGTCGCCACCTCCGTGGACGAACAGCCGTTTTCCCAACAGGGGGATACCCTAGAGCGCCTTTACGCCACCGCCAGCCAAAACGACCTCGTCAGCGCCACAGCCACCTATTTCCTCAGCGAATTCGGCAGTTTCGACGCCCTCGATACCCGCATCCAGCGCACCTTCGATTGGAAGGGAACCCGCCAGTTAGTCCAAGTGACGCCGTTTCGGGACGAATGGGGGTTGAACTGGTCGATCGTGGTGGTCGTCCCCGAGTCGGATTTTATGGCTCGCATCCACGCCAACACCCGCAATACCATCGTCCTCTGTACCGTGGCGCTGGGCGTATCGACCGGAATCGGGATTTTGACGGCGCGGTGGGTGGTACGTCCGATTCAACGACTCAACGAATCGGCTAAATCTCTATCTCGGGGAGATTGGGACGCCACCACCTACGATCGCCGAGTTCTACAGCGTTCCGACGAAATCGGACAACTGGCGCGATCGTTCGATCGAATGGCCGAGCAACTCCAAAGCTCTTTCGCCTCCCTGCAAGCCAAGAACGAGCAGATGAAACGGCTCGATCGCCTCAAAGACGAATTTCTCGCCAACACCTCTCACGAGTTGCGAACCCCCCTCAACGGTACTATCGGCATCGCCGAATCCATGCTCGACGGCGTAACCGGAACCCTCAACCCCGCGCAGCGGAAAAATTTAACGCTCATCGTTCAGAGTTGCTATCGCCTCACGGCTTTAGTGAACGACATTCTCGATTTTTCTAAACTCAAACATAAAGAAATCGAGCTGCAATGCAAACCCGTCGGCGTGCGAGAAATCGCCGATGCGATTCTCTCCCTTTGCGAGTCTTTGGTGGCGCGGAAAAACGTACAACTCGTCAACGCCATTTCTCCAGAACTTCCGTTAGCTTACGCTGACGAAAACCGCTTGCAGCAAATTCTTTACAATCTGGTGGGGAACGCTATTAAGTTTACTGAGGAGGGGTTTGTAGGGATTTCCGCCGAACGACTGGCTAACAGTACTGGGGAAGAAGGGGGATGTTTGGCGATTACTGTCTCCGATACGGGAATTGGGATGAAAGCGGAACAGCTCGATCGAATTTTCGAGTCTTTCGAGCAAGCTGACGGTTCTACGGCTCGCCAATACGGCGGAACGGGGTTAGGCTTGGCGGTGACGAAGCAACTGGTGGAGTTGCACGGCGGTACGATCGCCGTTAAATCCATTCGCGGTAAAGGGTCGCAGTTTACGTTTACTCTCCCCGTCGCCGAGACATCGTCACCGACGGACGAGGCGGTTTCTTCTTCCTGTCTGCTTCCCCTGTTGGCGTTGCGTTCCACCTTCGAGGCGGAGGAGGAAGAGGGTTCGTTTGATGAAACTCCCCTCAAGGGATCGATCGCCACCTACGAAAACGGACTGAGCTCGACCCGTAATGGAAATTTGAACGAACGGCGTTTTCACATTCTCATCGTGGACGACGAACCTATTAACCTTCAGGTTCTCATCAACCACCTCTCTCCGGAAAACTATCAAATTACTCAAGCCTCAAATGGCTTAGAAGCCCTCAAAATTATCGAAAACGGTTTGAACCCCGATTTGATTCTACTGGATGTCATGATGCCTAAAATGACGGGATACGAGGTGACGGCGAAACTTCGGGAGAAATACTCGGCGCACGAACTGCCTATTTTGATGCTGACGGCAAAAACTCAAGCTGAAGATATCGTGCAAGGGTTGAATTTGGGGGCGAACGATTATTTGACTAAACCCATTAATAAAAAGGAACTTTTAGCGCGTTTGAAGACCCATTTACGGCTGTCTCATTTGAGTTTGGCTTACGCGAAGTTCGTTCCCCATCAGTTTTTAGAACTTCTGCATAAAGAAAGTATCCTCGACGTCAAACTTGGGGATACGGTACAACAGGAAATGTCGGTGTTGTTTTCCGATATTCGTGATTTTACTCAATTGAGTGAAAGCATGACGCCAGAAGATAACTTTAAGTTTATTAACGGGTATTTGTCGCGCATGGAACCGGCAATCCTCGAAAACAACGGCTTCATCGATAAATATATCGGCGATGCGATTATGGCGTTGTTTCACGGTAGCGCTGATGATGCCGTACAAGGGGGAATTAGTATGTTAAAACGCCTCAATCGTTATAATAAAACGCGACGGCGCCCCGAACGTCCGGCGTTAAAGATTGGGATTGGAATTAATACGGGAATTTTGATGTTGGGAACTGTCGGCGGACAAAAACGCATGGACAGTACCGCTATTAGCGATGCGGTGAATTTGGCTTCGCGGGTGGAGGGGTTAACGAAGATTTATGGGGTATCGTTGTTGATTACCGATCGAACTTTTTCGCGGCTACAATCTCCTCAAGATTATTATATTCGCTTGGTCGATCGCGTGGCGGTGAAAGGTAAAACCGATCGCATCCCCGTTTTTGAGGTTTTCGACGCCGATCCCCCCGGGATTCGCGAGAGTAAAGCGAAGACGCGCACCCATTTCGAGCAGGCGTTGGTGTTGTTTCAACTGCAACAGTACGAAGAAGCCGAACAGTATTTCTCAGACTGCTTGCAACGCAATCCCAACGATAGCGTGGCCAAAATTTATTTGCAACGCTGTCACAGCCAAAAGTTAAGTTTGGGAAGTTAATTCGATCGGCTTGAAATAAAAGTCCGGCTATTCTGTGTTTAGGGTGATATCCGCATCGCCAAAATCTCGGCAATCTGAACGAATTCTTTAAAACAGACCATAAAAACTGGTACGCGGCAACGTACCAGATGAATCACACGAACTGAATTATAATGGCGGTTCACAAACCGCTCGAACAATTACGAGGTTTGAGCTTTTTCTAATCCGAGTTCAAAGGTAACTTCGTGAACGCCCGGAATTCCTTTGATTTCATCGACAATTTCGCGAGCGCGGTCTTTATCTTTGACGGTTCCCGACAAAATAACCGAACCGCTGGCCACATTTACTGTCAAATCTTCAGAGGTATCGAATTGAATCGCCTCGCGAATTTGTTGGTCGGTCATCGGTTCGCCTCGTTCGGCGCCTTTGGCGTATTCGATGCCGCTATATTGTTTGCCCGTCGGCGTCAGTTTCAAATCTTCTTCAAGTTGTTGCTGACCCGGTTCTAGGGTGTTGCTTTTCGCACCGAGAGCGGCGATATCTGTACTGGCTAAGGCCGGTAAACTGGTCGTTCCGGCTAACACACCCAAACATAATAGGGTGGCAATGGTTCTAAATCCACCGAAACGACGAGTCACAAAATAAGTTGCGATCGCGGCGGTTGCCATCGTGGAGACAAACAGTACTATATTCATAAGCAGTCCTCCTGAGTGTATAACAACTCGATCCGTGCGGACGAATTCAGCGAGCGTTTTTACTTGATTTCGTTCGCTTGAGTTCGACCGATGGGATCGTCGAGTTTTGAAATAGAAACGCGAGCGCCAATTGACGCGACATTTCGTTTCAAATCGTTTCAAAACTTACGTTATTGCTAGACTATCGAAATCCATAGCGAAAATCGATCGCTCTGTAGGTATAAATCGACATGGCGATCGCTCTCGAACTGCTTAAGAGACGACAGCAAGAGACCTACGACAGTTCGATCGCCCCCGAATTCCGTTCCCGTTGCCGTCGAATTTTCCGAAAGGCTGCGAAAAAATACGTTTTCAGTCAAAAAGAGCCACGAACTGCCGTTTTTGAGTCGTTTGTCGTCTATCTGTCGGACGAATTCCCCTGCATCGAAAGACAGATCGTTACGCTAACATCTATCTCTCCCTGACGAACGATGTGGCGTGGTCGTTCTCTTTCATTAATTAAAGATAGCGAGAGTCGAGGGCGTCAATTTCGAGGCCAACTGAAACGCAACCTCGCGATCGCCTGCAACCGATTCAGCGACCGATCGAACCTTGTTAAACCTATCCCCATGTCTGATACCACTATCAAAAAAGTCGATTCCCAATATTCCCCCCAAGGCGATATGAACCAAAAATATCTCGCCTCGGGACAAAGCCTGTCCATGCGGTTGTGGGACAACGAACAACCTGGAACCCCCAAACCGGAAGTACGACGGGATTACGAAACCGTCGGTTACGCCCTCTCTGGACGCGCCCTGTTGCACGTCGAGGGGCAAACCGTCACCCTCGAAGCAGGAGATTCCTGGGTGGTTCCTGCTGGCGCTTACCACACCTATAACATCATCGAACCCTTCACCGCTGTGGAAGCCACCAGTCCCCCGGCAGAAGTCAAAGGACGCGATCGCGTCTAGAGGAAGAACCATGACTGCTGTACTGTTATGGCTGGTTTTCCTGGCGATCCTGGGGATGTTTCTCGTCCTGGGCTACCGCCGCAACCGGGAACGCTTCGGGGAAACCTTCGCCCGCCGCAACTTACGATCGAGCCTGTTTTGGATTCTGCTGGCGGTTCTCTGCGGCGTGGCGATCGAATTTCTGCCGGAACCTTGGCCAACCTGGGTTGTGGTGGCTTTCGACTTCGCCGTGGCGGTTATCGCCGCCGCCTACATCATACGTTGGTCGCAACGCCGCTATAACGCCGGGGTGTTGCTGGTGCGCCTGCGCCCTCAAAGACACAATAAACGCTGGCTGTTTTACGGGGGTTTGTTTTTCAGCGTGTTGGCACTGTTGCAAACCATCGCCACCTTCGGCGCGATTTACGGCGATATCGCCTATACCGACACCGCCACGCGCAACCTGTGGTTTTTATGCGGACAAGCGGTGTTGCAGTGGGCGTTGGCGGCGTTCCTCATGGCAGCGGGACTCGCCCCCACCGAACTGCGCGATCGCGGCATTTACGATCGCCTCTCCGTTCTCCCCTGGAAGGCGATCGATAGCTACCGCTGGGAAGGGGAAAACCAAAGCCAACTCATCGTCAGCGCCAGCCGCAACTTTCCCTTTTTTGCCGTTTGCAAACAGTTATCGATTCCCCCCACGCAGCGGCCGGAAGTCGCTTCGATCGTTGCGAACAAATGCGGCTGACCAGCGGTCACGAGATAACGAGGTAACGAGGTAACGAGGTGATGACGGAAAACGCTCAAAACAACCGCACGGGAACCATCGTGTCCGTTCGCGGCAGCGTGGTAGAAGCCCGTTTCGACCCGCCGTTACCGGAACTCAACCACCAGTTGAGAGCCGGGGAAAATGAGGAGATCGAAATCGAGGTGTTGAGCCACGTCGATCCCGAAACGGTGCGCGGTATCGGCTTAACTTCCACCTCCGGCTTAGCCCGAGGGACGCCAGTACGCGATATCGGGCGCACCTTACAAGTTCCTCTCGGCGATCGTGTGTTGGGGCGAATGTTTAACGTCTTCGGCCAGACGATCGATCGTAAAGACGCCATTACCGAAGGGGAATGGCGATCGATTCACCAAAAACCCGTACCTCTCTCCGAACGGGCGACGACGTCGGAAGTCCTCGAAACGGGAATCAAAGCCCTCGATATTATCGCCCCCCTCGAACGGGGCGGAAAAGCCGGATTGTTCGGCGGGGCGGGGGTGGGTAAAACCGTCTTGATTACGGAAATGATTCATAACATGGTGGCGCACCATGAAGGAATCAGTCTGTTTTGCGGCGTGGGAGAACGCAACCGCGAAGCTGAGGAACTCTACCGCGACATGCAAGAGGCGGGGGTGTTAGAACGAACGGTTCTTCTGTTCGGACAAATGAACGAACCCCCAGGGGCGAGATTTCGCGTACCCCACGCCGCCTTGACGATGGCGGAATATTTTCGCGACGAGGCGAAACGGGATGTATTGTTGTTGATGGATAACGTCTTTCGCTTCGTGCAGGCGGGACAAGAGGTTTCGGGGTTGATGGGGCGGTTGCCCTCTCGGGTGGGCTATCAACCGACGCTGGGAACGGAGTTGTCTCGGTTGCAAGAGCGGATTAGTAACAGGGCGACGGGGGCGATTACCTCGGTGCAGGCGGTGTACGTTCCGGCTGACGATTTTACCGATCCGGCGGCGGTGAATACTTTCGGCCATTTGTCGGCGTCGATCGTCTTGTCGCGCAAACGGGCGAGTCAGGGATTGTATCCCGCTGTCGATCCGTTACAGTCGAGTTCCAAAATGCTCTCGCCGACGATCGTGGGGCGACGCCATTACGAAATCGCTCAAGCGGTGAGGCAAACTCTGGCGGAATACGAGGAGTTGAAAGATATTATCGCCATGTTGGGGATGGAGGAGTTATCCCAGAACGATCGACAGACGGTATCCCGGGCGCGTCGGTTAGAACGGTTTTTAACGCAACCGTTTTTCACGACGGAGCAGTTTACGGGGAAAAAGGGAAAGTTGGTGAGTTTGGAAGAGGGTTTAGAGGGGTGCGATCGAATTTTAAACGACGAATTCGCCGAGGTTTCTGAACGGAAGCTGTACACCATCGGATCGATCGATGAGGTATCGGATTAGAGGAGATGAGGGAACCCGGAGACTGTTCGGTCTGAATTCTATGGATGCAATCGACTTAAAAATTTTGACGCCGACGGAAATTTTACTCGAGGAAACCGTGGAAAAAGTTAACGTCGATGCCGAAAACGGCGCCTTGGGGCTATTACCGAACCATATCGATTTTGTGACAGTGTTGGTTCCGGGGATTTTAACTTATACCGCTGAGGAGATCGATCGATTCGTGGCGGTAGACGAAGGCATTCTCGTCAAAGCGGGTTCTACTGTCACCATTTCCACGAGACGGGGGGTGAAAGGGCGAGATTTAGAACATTTAAGCGCCACGGTTGAGGAACAGTATCGTACCCTCGACGATCGCGAAAAACAAGCCCGTTCTGCTGTGGCTAAACTCGAGGCGGGATTCGCCCGACGAATCATCGAACAAGGAGGACAAAACTATGGAACCATTATCTGGAGAATATCGCTATCGTCGCCCCGACAACCACCGCACGGAGATTCAAGACAGGGACAAACACCATGCAGATCGCCAACGACTGCACAACAAACGCCATCCCGCCCAACTGTTGCGGGAGTTTCAAGAGGAAATTACTAAAAAAACTTTGCGGCGGCAGAAGGCAGAACGGGAGGGCGATCGAAGCCTTTGGTTTAGCTTGGGCATCTATGGCTTAGTGGGGTGGTCGATCGCCATTCCCACTTTAGCCGGCATTGCGGCGGGACTCTGGCTCGATGCTCAATTTCCCAGTCGTTATTCTTGGACGCTGATGGGACTGTTTCTCGGTCTGTTTTTAGGCTGTTGGAGTGCCTGGTATTGGGTCGATCGAGCCAGCCGCGAGTAATCGCTTAAAAATAATATTTTTACCACAATAAAATGAAAATGTCAATAAAAATGAGTCTAAATAATGGAAATTTCTCTATTAGTTTTATCGGTTGGCGTTATCCTAACCTTGGGAATTTTTATCAAAGCACTTTTAAACAATACGGGCATCCCGTCTTTGGTGGCGTTCTTGGGGTTTGGCTTTATCCTAAACTTACTCGATCGACAGTTTCAGATACTTGGAGAATCGGGATACCAAGTGTTTGAATTTCTTGCCGAAATCGGGATTATTTCCCTGTTGTTTCGCGTGGGTTTAGAAAGCGACTTAGCCGGATTAAAAAAACAACTCCCACGAGCCAGTTGGATTTGGATTGCCGATATCTCGGTCAATGGAATTTTAGGGTTTTTCGCCGCCTATTTATTACTGCAACAAGCCTTAATTCCCAGTTTGTTCGTCGCCATCGCGATGACCGCAACCAGCGTTGGTGTTTCCGTCTCCGTATGGCAAAACCAAAACGCTACCGACTCACCCACTGGCGAACTGTTGCTCGATGTCGCCGAACTCGACGACATTTCCGGCGCGATTTTAATGGCGTTACTCTTGGCTCTCGCTCCCACCATAAACCAAAGCGGTGCTGATAGTTCTTTGTGGAATTTAGCAGCGACCACTTCGGGAAGCTTTTTTCTCAAAGCCCTGGTTTTTGGCACCCTTTGTTTTTTGTTTTCTCAATACATTGAAGAGAACTTAACCGCCTTTTTTCGTCGCATCGAACCGACCCCCAGTCCCATGTTAGAAGTTATTGGAATTGGGTTTATCATCGCATCAATTGCGGGGTTGCTGGGGTTTTCGATCGCCATCGGTGCCTTTTTCGCCGGATTGGTATTCAGTCGCGATCCCGAATCCGTTAAAATTGACGCCTCTTTCAATTCAATTTACGAAATGTTTACCCCGTTCTTTTTTATCGGAATCGGCTTAAAAATTGAACCCAGCGCCCTGACGACGGGGTTAGGATGGGGCGCGATGCTGTTTGCGGTGGCAGTTGTGGGAAAACTCCTCGGGGCGGGGCTTCCCGCGTTACTGAAAACCCACTGGAAAGGCGCAACTCTCATCGGTATCAGCATGATTCCTCGGGCTGAAATTAGCACCATTATTATGCAAAAAGGTTTGGCGTTGGGAAGTTGGGCGGTTTCCGATCGATTGTTCGCTGCGATGGTTGTGGTTTCTGCGTTGACGACAACAATCGTTCCCACTTTCCTCTCGTCACTTTTGAAAAAATGGCATCCCGTTTTGAGGACGTCAACCATCCCCCCCAACCATCCCCCCAACCCCCCTTTGAAAGGGGGGCGAAGGGGGGATAGGGGGTAGTTTTACGAAATTTTCCTAAAAAAAACTGGATTTTATCGATTTGTAAGAGTCGTACAAAATAGCAGTACAAAATTGAATTAAGAGGACATTATGACGAACGTATTTTTAAACATTGGAATTGCACTGTTTGGCGGCTTTGCTTTGGGACTGTTCTACTTTTACAGTCTCTGGATTACCGTGCGACAGTTTCCCGTAACGGCTTATCCCATTCCGTTAGCGATCGGTAGCTTTTTCGGTCGCCTCATTATCACGCTTTTGGGATTTTATATCCTCATGGATGGTCAATGGCAACGGGGTTTATCCGCCTTACTGGGCTTTATTATCGCCAGAACCGTAATAACGCGAATTAAAGGCAAACTCCCGAACTCGCATCCCGTCGAAACCCCCTAATAGAAGCCATGCAATTTTCACCACCGCTTCGGTTACCAAACGCTCGCCGAACCCTTGCCGAATTCCGCCAAAATTTATGAATATTACCCCCGACAATATTATTTTCTGGCAATCGGGATTTCTGAAGCTCAATGCTACCATTGTTTACACTTGGTTGGTGATGGCAATCTTAGTTTTGGGGTCTTGGTTGGTGACGCGAAACCTCACCAGCGAGCCGCAAATCTCCAAATGGCAAAATGCCCTCGAAGTCATCGTCAAAACCCTCGAAAGCCAAATCGCTGAAGCGGCTAACCGCGACGCGAAACCCTTTCTTCCGTTTATTGGAAGCCTGTTTCTCTTTGGCGCGACGGCAAACCTGTTAACCCTATTTCCCATATACGAATCTCCGGCTGGTTCTTTATCTACTACGACGGCGTTAGCCCTCTGTACCTTCGTGGCTGTGCCGCTCTTTGGAATTCGTTATGCGGGATTCGTGGGCTATCTCAAACATTACATTCAACCGTCGCCCTGGATGTTGCCGTTTCAAATTATCAGCGAAATTTCGCGAACGATTTCTCTTGCGGTTCGTTTGTTCGGTAACGTTATGAGTAGCAGTCTGCTCGTGGCGATTTTACTTTCGATTTTGCCGCTGGTTTTCCCGGCGACGATGCGCTTGTTTGGTATGCTCGTCGGCGTCATTCAAGCTTATGTGTTCGCCATTTTATCGCTGGTTTACATTGCCTCGGGCATGCAGGCGCAGAAATCCCAGCGGGAAACGTCATAAGTCTTGACTCGAGAATGTTTGCTTCAAAATAAATTCGCGTATTTCGGAGAAATTTTGTTTTATGGATAGTCTGAGTTTAATCGGCACCGTCTCAATTTTTACGGCGGGATTGTGTATTGGAATCGGCGCGGTGGGTCCGGCGATCGGGGAAGGAATCGCCCTCGCTAACGCTATGAGAGCTTTAGCGCAACAACCCGATCGCGCCAATACGATTACGCGAACTCTGTTTGTGGGGATGGCGTTGGTGGAATCGACGGCGATTTACTGTTTTGTCGTGTCGATGATTTTGATTTTCGCCAATCCCTTTTGGAACCATTTTCTGAATCAAGCGGGAGGGTAATGGGTGTTAATTGATTGGTTTACCGTTGTCGCGCAACTGTTTAATTTTTTACTGCTCGTTTGGCTGTTGAAACGGGTGTTGTACCGTCCGGTGTTGCGGGCGATCGATCGCCGCCAACAGCGAATTAACCAGTGGTATCGCGATGCGGAACAGCAGCGAAAAGAGGCGCAGGAAAACGCCGAACGCTATCGCCAGCAATGTCGGGAGTTGCAAGAACGCAAAGCTAAGCAACTTGAAGACGCTAAAGACGCGGCGCGTCGGGAACGGGAAAAACTCACTCACCAGGCGAAAGAAGAGGTCGATCGCCTCCAGCGTCAGTGGAAAACTTCGTTACGTCGCCGACAAAACCAGTTTTTCGATCGCCTCCAGCAGGAAACTACCCACCATCTCGGCGTCATGACGCGACGGGTTCTGAACGACATCGCCGACGCGCAACTCGAAGAACGATCGATCGAACGGTTTCTCGATCGACTCCACCACCTCGACGACACCACTCGCAGCCAACTTCACGAGGCGATCGCCGATAAGGGGGCGTCGATTTTAATCTGTACTGAGTTCGAGATCCCCCGCGAAAGCCGCGATCGCATCCTCGAGACAGTGCGACAAGAGTTAGCCTCGGAGGTGGAAATTCGCGAAAGTGACGATCTCTTTGAGGAGAATTTCTCCGAAACGGAGAGTTCTGAGGAGTCCGATCGCAATTCCCATCGCGACAGTTCCGACAACGACAGTTCAAAAAACGACGATCCCGACAACCAACCGCGTCCCGTTCCTCTGAAATTCGTTCGCGATCGCGCCCCCATTTGCGGTATCGAACTCTACGCAGGGGGGTACGAAGTGGCGTGGAGTTTCGATCGCTATCTCCAAGAGTTAGAAAATCGCGTCCGTCAGACGTTAGAACAACAAATCGATGGCGCCGAGGAAGACGAAATCCTTCCCGAAGAACGCCTGCGACGACAACTGACGCAAAAAACCTACGATATCGCCCGTCGCGCCTTACAAGACATCGCCAACGAAACCCTGGAACAGCAAGCGATTTCCGTATTTTTGCACCGTTGGGAACGACTCGACGACGAGGTGCGAGAACAACTGGCGCGATCGCTGAGTGAGGGCGATCGATCGATTTGCGTTCGCAGCAGTTTCGAGATTTCCCCCCACTGGAAACAGAAAATTCAACAACATATCCAACACCAACTCAGCGATCGCCTCCCTGGAGATATCTCCATCGATAGAAGTTCGATCGACTTTCAACAAGCCTCAGACCTCATTTGCGGAATCGAAGTCCAAATCGACGGCCGAGAAATCGCCTGGAATTTAGATGATTACCTCGATCGCGTTCGTGATGAGGTGATGTGATGATGAGGTGACGAGAACATTTCACATCATTAAATTATACCATATTTATTGAAACTTGCTACAGATAATTCACAAAATTATCGATTGCGTAGATGAGTTTTCCTCAACCCAGCCCATCTCTCCATCTCCCCCTCTCCCCATCGATAGATGTCAGGCCGCTTTCTATTTTCTAACTTGATAATCAGAGGGCGATTTCTAGAAGTTCTATCGGGTTCGATCTAGAAATCCCTCATCCCAGTCATTATCAAACCAGGAGAATTTTTATGAAACGCCTGAAACAACAGTTCAATCTCAAACAATTCAATCTCAGCGCCTTAGCCTCTGCCACGGGTATCCTCGCCGGGGCGCTGGTTTCCTTCGCCGCCACCCATCAACCCGCCATCGCTCAAAGAAACAATATGCGAGCGTTTGCGGAAATCGAAGATGTCGCAGAAAATCCCGAAAAATACGTTGGGAGAACCATATCCCTCAGAGGCGAAATTGAAGACACTCGCTCTCCCTACATTTTTGAACTCGAAGAAGACGGAGGCTTGATAGAACCCTTTAACGACGACCAAGTTTTAGTGGTCGGCGACGATATTTCTCAAGTTCCCGTCGAAGAAGGTGAAGAAGTTCGCATTACCGGACAAGTCCGAGAATTCTCCATAGTCGATATCGATCGAGAGTACGATTTCGACTTTGACGATTTTGCAATTCGCGAAGAATTAGAATACGAATACGAAGGTCGTCCGGTAGTTTATGCCGACTCCATCCAAATTCTTCCCGAATAGTCTTGTCTCCAAAACTCCCCTCCCAGGGGGAGTTTTTTAGTCTCTTTTCTTATCCAAACCCCTCGGTGTTCTCTGTGTCTCTGTGGTGAATGGCTCATCTAATCTTTTTCTCTAATCTTTTTCTCGACTTATGAATCGAAACCGCGAACTCCTATCCGTCCTCGGAGAAACCTTTTCCGCCTTCGATCGCGCCCTGGCCGACTACCATCGGGAACTCGAGCCTCGCGAGGTAGGACTGGTGAAATCCATCTCCAGCGGAATCGCCAAAGTGGCCGGACTTCCCAACGTCAAATCCGACGAACTGGTGTATCTCGGGGACGACGTACCGGGAATCGCGTTCAACCTGGACCTCGACGAAGTGGGGGTCATCCTCCTAGGAGACAGCGATCGCCTCGAAGCCGGGGACAAAGTGCGACGCAGCGGCCGCGTCACGGACGTTCCCGTGGGCGAAGCCCTCCTCGGACGAGTCGTCGATGCGACGGGAAAACCCCTCGACGGCGGCGGAGAAATTTCCACCCCAGATCGACGCCCCATCGAACGGGAAGCCCCCGCCATCATGGATCGCGCCCCCGTCACCGTTCCCCTACAAACGGGGTTGAAAGTGGTGGATGCGCTGATTCCCATCGGTCGCGGTCAGCGAGAACTCATCGTGGGCGATCGCCAAACCGGAAAAAGCGCCATCGCCATCGATACCATCCTCAATCAACAGAACCAGGACGTAATCTGCATTTACTGCGCCATCGGTCAGCGATCGTCCTCCGTCGCCAAAACCATCGCCACCCTGCGCGATCGCGGCGCGATGGAGTATAGCATCGTCGTCACCTCAGCCGGAGAAGACCCCCCAGGACTGCGCTACATCGTTCCTTACGCCGCCACCACCATCGGCGAATATTTCATGGAACAGGGGCGAGACGTGCTGGTGGTGTACGACGATTTGACCCGCCACGCCTGGGCTTATCGCGAACTGTCCCTGTTGCTGCGCCGTCCCCCCGGTCGTGAAGCCTATCCCGGCGATATTTTTTACCTGCACTCGCGGATGTTGGAACGGGCCACCCACCTGCGGGACGACCTGGGCGGCGGTTCGTTAACGGCTCTCCCCATCGTGGAAACTCAAGCCCAAAATATTTCGGCCTACATTCCCACCAACATCATTTCCATTACTGACGGTCAAATCTACCTGTCGCCGGATTTGTTTCAAAAAGCTGTGTTACCCGCTGTGGACGTGGGGAAATCTGTGTCTCGGGTGGGCGGAAAAACCCAACTTCCCGCGTACAGCGACATTTCGGGAGATTTGCGCCTGTCCTACGCGCAATTTCAGGAAGTGGAAGTGTTCGCCCGCTTTGGAACGCAACTCGATGAAGATACGATGCAAACTTTAGCCCGAGGTCGTCGAGTGTGCGAGGTTCTCAAACAGCCCGAGGCGCAACCGATTCCGGTGGCCGAACAGATTGCGGTGTTGTACGCCGTTAACGATGGGGTTTTCGACGAGGTGGAGTTAGAGGATATGCGATCGACCTCTCAGGCGATTCGGGATGCGGCGATCGATCGTATTCCCGACATTTGCGATCGCATCCAATCCGGCGAATCACTCTCGGACGACGATCGCCAACGTCTCCTCGATGTCTGTCGCGACGCTGTCCGAGACTTTCTCCCCTCCTCCTGAACTCCCCGAACGATCAATTCTCGATTCTCAACTTTCAACTCAAAAAATGTCTCTCGAAGCTTTAAAAGCCCAAATTCATAGCGTTCGCGACCTGCAATCGGTCGTTAAAACTATGAAAGCGTTAGCGGCGGTGAGTATCAGCCAGTATCAGCGGGCGGTGGAGTCCCTGGCGGACTACAACCAAACTGTCGAAACGGGGTTTCAGATTTTGTTGAAGTATCGCTACGACCTGGAGGACTTGAATCTGGGGGCGTCGCGTCCGCCGGAAAACCCGAAACTCGGGGCGATCGTCTTCGGTTCGGACCAAGGACTCTGCGGTCAGTTTAACGAACAAGTGGCCGCCCACGCCCTGGACTATCTCGAAAGTTGCGGAATTCCCCAGCAGCGACAACGACTCACCGCAGTGGGGGCGCGGGTGGTACCGCCGTTTGAAGCGAAGCATCGGTCTTTCGCCGATCTGTCGTGGGTACCGAGTTCCGTGGGTGCGATCGTGGGACGAGTGCAGTCGTTAATTGTGGATATTGAGGGGTGGCGCGAAGCGGAGGGGGTCGATCGCGTGGTGTTGTTTTACAATCGATCGAAGTCTGGGTCTCGCTACGCCCCCCATACGCAACAACTGTTTCCCCTCGATTCTCAGTGGTTGCAAGGGTTAGAACAGAAACCCTGGGAGGGTCGATCACTCCCGATTTTTACTCTCTCGGGAAGTCAGTTATTTTCCTCGTTAATTCGTCAATATCTCTTCGTGTCGCTGTATCGCGCGTTCGCGGAATCTTTGGCCAGCGAAAACGCCAGTCGCCTCACCTCTATGCAGTCGGCGGAAAAGAACGTGCGCGAACGTCTCGACGAACTCAATTCTCAATATCGCCGCCAGCGTCAGAGTGCGATTACCAGCGAACTGTTAGATGTGGTGTCGGGATTCGAGGCGCTTTCGTGAGAATTCTCTCTCCATCGATAGACGCAGCTTCAATAGTATTTCGATAGCTTGAAACTAGAGTTCGTAAAAATCGTTTTAAGGTTCGCGATCGAGCGTTGCTCGAGCGGACTGTTCTGCGATTTATAAACATTGACAAACCGGAAGCAGAGGTTAACTAACTATGGCACAGGAACAATACAAACACGCCGTCGGTACGTTTAAGGATATGGAAAACCCGGCGTTAGCTTTGACGGAGTTAAAATCCGCTGGATTTCCCATGGATCGGGTGTCGATCGTTGCCAAAAATACCGAGGTCGCTGAAGAAGAAGCCGAAGGTGTAGAAAAGGCTGAGAATCTCGCTGGAGCAGAAGTTAAAACGAAAGTGGGTAACGAAGCTGATAAAGGCGCAGAAACCGGCGCTTTTACCGGAGGAACTTTAGGAACCCTCGCCGGATTGTTGGCTGGAGTCGGTGTTTTTTCCCTCCCTGGATTGGGACCGGTTGCGCTGTTGGGTTCGCCACTTATTGCTGTAGGGAGTACCGCTGTCGGCGGCGCTGCGGGTGCGGCTGCGGGGGGCTTAATTGGCGGTCTCATCGGTTTGGGAATTCCCGAAGAAAAAGCTAAAATTTATTACGATCGCGTCTCGGAAGGTGGCTATCTCGTCATCGTGAAAGGGACCGATCGCGAAATCGAACAAGCTCAGAAAATTTTGAGTCAACGCAACATTGAAAACTGGGGAATTTACGAGCCTCAAGAAAGTCAAGAAAATCGAGAGTTCAGCCACATTGCTCGTTAGAGTTTCCCCAAAACCGGGTTTCTTCGAGAAATCCGGTTTCGATATTTTACCTCGTTTTTTTACGAAATATTAAACCTAGATGTAAAATTTTGTGTATTTTTAAATCTCTCTAAAATTAGAGACAAAACTCTCTGCTATTATAGAAATAAGTCTGCAAAAAGTAATCAATTGAATCAAGGTCGTTATTGAGGCGATTGTCGAGTCTATTTGACTGGGCGAGCTTTTTTTGGCGATTTCGATCGAATCCCGTCGTCCTAGGAAATCCATTCCTAACGCTTTTAATCGAGTTGTCGAATCTTTAACTGTCAAATTCCGACGCCCCCTCGGTTCGAAACCATCGCGTCCGGTGACGAAATCAGAGAAATCGGCATTACAGAAATCGGCATTGTCGCTCGACAAAAAAACGAAACAGTCAACCCCCCCCTGGCGTAGTTGAACCGTGCGATGGCTTCAGTAGCGATCGACCGCCAACGGCGATCGAGAGCGATCGCATCGCCGTCCGTTGAGGATGTCCGTTTTTCAGAACTTTCCGTTTTTCAAAACTCACT
>NZ_JBNGCO010000003.1:0-110671 GCF_049974805.1 Baaleninema sp. | reverse complement strand
TTCTTGTTCGTTTTCCACCCCCCGGCTTTTGATAACTTTTTCAGCAAACCCTAAAGTAAATCCATCGATACGTCCATCCAGTGAAGTACAATCCCGCTCCGACGAGAACCACTAAACTGGCAATTCGTCCGAGTGCGAAGGTTTCGGTTTGGGGGTTTGGGGATTCGCTCACGAGCGGTTCTCGGGTGGGAGAGAAAAGGCTAGAACAACCGTGAATCAGTATCTCAAATATCGGTTTTGACCAACCCGACCAATCCCTCTATCCCCCCTTCGCCCTCTATCCCCCCTTCGCCCCCTATCCCCCCTTCGCCCCCTATTCCCCCTTCGCCCTCTATCCCCCCTTCGCCCCCCTTTGAAAGGGGGGTTGGGGGGGATGGTTGGGGGGGATGGTTAGGGGGATGGTTGGGGGGATGGTTAGGGGGACGATCGGGTATAAAATTCGCTTATCACCTCAAACTCAAAAGACCCTTGTAATCTTTGATTCAATAGCGGTAGTTCACGACAGGAGTTAGTCCCCATCAAAACCCCAGTCAACCCAACATCGCCCCTGAACTCACCCTTCGCGATAGGGCATATCCCGCGACGACACCACATCAACCCCCGTTCCCAAAGCATTTTTCAACACCACTTCACCCCGTTTAATCGGGGCTTGTAACGTCAACTGGTGGAGTTTATCGCACAACTCCCACATCAACTCCTTCGGAATCGCGTCGGTGGTTTTCACCGGAAGCCTCGCCCAGAGACCGTTTTCCACCCGCACCGTCGTCGTCACCATCCGCTGCGGCGCAACATGTTCCTGTTTGGCGTAGGCTTCCCCTCGCCGACAGCTAAACCCCCGCACTTCGACGATTTCGCCTTCGGCTTCTTCCACTTCTAACCGACATCCCATCGGACAGCCAATGCAGAGATAATGGCTGATTTCATGTTCTTGATGTTCTTCTACTGTTGTATTCATCGTTCGTCCTCCATTGTAAAAGAGCAAGGGAGAGGGGGAGATTGGGAGAGGGGGAGATTGTTTTCCCGCCTCATCATCCCCTCATCTCGTCATCTCCTCATCACCTCATCCCTCTTGCGGAACCACGTCCAGGCGCAAATTGTCCCCGTGGAAGTTCTGCAAAAACTTCGGACGGACTTTCACGTTGACCATTTCCGCTGGAAAGACGTACCGAATTTTCTTCTCGTAAACGTCCCCGAGACGCAAGAGACAGTTTTCCATGGGTTTGCGAACCCGCATATAGATGGTGTGGTCGCGATCGGTCGAAATCGTCTGGGGAACGCAGTATCCGACGTTTTCCCCCGGTACTAAACGCACGTTGTCCGGCGGCGGTTGTTGACCGGTGACGTACAATCCGGCGTTACGTCCGGCTAGTTCGGATTCTTGGCTGACGAAATCGACTAAATCGTGGATGTGGACGGTGTTTCCGCAGGCGAACACGCCGTTTTTCGAGGTTTCCATGGTACTGCTGACTAGCGGTCCTCGGGTTACGGGGTCGAAGCGCAAGTTCAATTGACGGGCGAGTTCGTTGTCGGGAATTAAACCGATCGACAGTAATAAGGTATCGCAGGGAATGGTTTCGCTGCGGCTGAGATCGGGGGTAAAGCCGTCTACGGGGGCAACGGTTACGGCTTCGAGGCGGTCTTGTCCGTGGATGTCTACTACGGTGGTCGAGAGGTGCAACGGGATATCGAAATCGTGCAGACATTGGACGATGTTTCGATTTAAACCGTTGGCGTGGGGCATGATTTCGTAAACGCCGACGACTTCCACTCCTTCGAGGGTCAACCGCCGCGCCATAATTAAGCCGATGTCGCCCGAACCGAGGATGACGGCGCGGTTTCCGGGGAGAACCCCCATGAGGTTGACGAATTTCTGGGCGAGTCCGGCGGTGAGAACGCCAGAGACTCGTTTTCCGGGGGTGCGGATGGCGCCTCGCGTCCGTTCTCGCGCCCCCATGGCCAATACGGCTGATTGGGTTTGGATGGCCCGGACGCCGTGACGACTGGACATCAATTTGACGCGGTTGGTGTTGTCGATGTCGAGAACGTAGCTGTCTATGGCGAGGTCGATATCGGTTTCGAGAACTTGTTCGAGATAGCGTTGGGCGTATTCGGGTCCGGTGAGTTCTTCTTTGAAATGGTGCAGTCCGAAACCGGGGTGAATGCACTGTAACAGAATGCCTCCGGCTTCTTTTTCACGATCGACCATTAAGACGTTTTCCGCCCCGGATTCTTTGGCGGCCAGGGCTGCCCCCATTCCCGCCGGGCCACCGCCGACGACGACGACATCGTAATTCGATCGTAATCGATCGAGATTGGCTGTTAGCATGACGCTACCTCCTCTTTACGCGATCGCACCACCCAGGACTCGCCGCCCCGTTTGGTAATCTCCGTGATGGGAATGCCCAGTTCTCGCGACAGCAGTTCCATACAGCGCCCGGTGCAAAATCCGCCTTGACAGCGACCCATTCCGGCGCGAGTTCTGAACTTCAAGCCGTCGAGGGTTCTTGCCCCTCGGCGAATGGCGTCGAGAATTTCGGCTTCGGTGACGAACTCGCAACGACAGACGAGACGGCCGTAACTGGGGTCTTTTTCGGCCAGGGCGATTTGTTCGTCGGTGGGTAAGCTGGCGAAGTGAATGGGTTTGGGAATTGAGGGGACGAAATCGGCTTTTTCTTCCATGGCCAAGCCTTCGTCTTTGAGGAGGTCTACCAACATTGTGGCGATGGCGGGGGCGGCGGTGAGTCCCGGCGATTGTATTCCGGCCACGTTGATAAAGCCTTTTTTGGCGGTGGGGCCGATGATGAAGTCTTCGCCGTCGGCCACTGCCCGCAATCCGGCAAATTCGGCGATGCAGTCCCGGGGACTGATGCCGGGAACTATGCGGTTGACGAAATCGAAGATTTTCTGGCCGCCTGCGGCGGTGGTGGTTAAATCTTCTTTGTCGTCCACCATTTCTGCGGTCGGACCGACCATTAAGGTGCCGTCGAAGGTGGGAATGACTAGGGTTCCTTTGGAGACGGGGGTGGGACAGGGGAAAATCACCCGTTTGACGAAGCCTTGTAAGCGTTTGTCGAGAAGGTATTCTTCGCCTTTGCGGGGTCGGATGCTGAAGCTGCCAACTCCGGCCATTTGGGCTAGGTCGTCGGCGAAGAGTCCGGCGCAGTTGAGGATGAAGCGGGTTTGTAGGGTGGTGTTGGGGGTTTGTATCGTCCAGGTGTCGCCGTCTTGGGACAAGCCGGTTACGGGGCTGTCGGTATGGAGGGCGACGCCGTTGGCGACGGCGTTTTCGGCCAGGCCGAAACAGGCTTCGTAGGGGTTGATGACGCCTGTGGTGGGGGCGAAGAGGGCGGCGATCGCATCTTCGGTAATATGGGGTTCTTCGGTTTGGATGCGATCGCGATCCCACAGTTCTAATCCGGGTACCCCTTTGGCTTCTCCTTGGCGTTGTAGTTTTTCCAGGGTGGGCAGTTGGTCGGGATTGAGGGCAACGGTGAGTTCGCCAATGCGTTTGAAGCCGAACCCCAGTTCGTCACAGAGTTCGTCCCACAGTTGGTTTCCGTCCCATTCGAGTTTGCCTTTGAGGGTGTCGGGGGAACTGTGGTGTCCGCCGTGGATAATGCCGCTGTTGGCTTTACTGGTGCCGAATCCGACTTCGCTTTCTTTTTCAATCAGGGCGGTGGCAATGTGGTATCGGCTGAGTTCGCGGGCGATACCACAGCCGATTACGCCGCCACCGACGACGACGACATCGTAATACATGGGTCTCAATAGGGTTTCCGATCTACGAGTTACGATTTGCGAGTTACGATTTAGGAGTGGGGGTCGGAACTCTCCAGGGACTGAAGTCTGCACTCTGAGAAATCTCGTGTTTGAGAAATCTTCTGTTTTTGCTGTCTAATGTGTTGAAGATGCTGGATTTCTGGCGCTAACTCTTTTTGAGATGTTCCTTTGAGATGTTCCGTTGAACGTTAAAGACTCGACGGTCGTTTTCTTGGAGGGCGAGAGATTAACGGACGACTCGCAAAAATAACGGTACTTTTCGATTTTCTTAAGACAGCAAATACCGCGATTTTTCGGATCGCGGTCGAGAAATGTCGTTAGAAACGACTCGAATCGATCCGTTTTTTGCCTCTGTTTTTAGTATAGTCATTCTGGCTTTCTAATTTAAAGCATCCCGTGTTAAGTGTTTTTAAGATTTGGGGATTTTACGGGTACGTTTTTGAAACTCCCGTCATGGTTGTCTCGACTGTGGCTAAGGGGGATCGGTTCGATCGACCCTCGTACCCCCGAACTTCCGCCCCCCCAACAGATACCCAGCATCTTTGAGATGCCGGGTATCTTGTCAGTTGATTTCAATTCAGTTCAAATTTACTCGGCTTGTTGACAAATCAGTACTTTTGTGATAGTAAATATCAACATTTAGGAGATGTTCGATCGATCCGAATCTCGCGACGGATCTCGCCAGGTTTTTAAACCGTGGGTTTAGCAATTTTGCGCGTGTTCTCGAACAAGCTGAATCCTTCTTTGTGTTCCAAGTAATCCAGTAGTTCGACCAAATTTTTATGGATTTCTGCCAGACGTTCGCACCCGATTAAATCTTTGGCAGTTTTAGCCTGTTGCAGAGCATTTAAGGTTGTCTGAACTGACAAAATATTGCGGTAAGGAGCTTCTTTTAAAGTCTCCATAAATTCGTAAAGAGAAATGCTGTCGAGGGAAATATTTTCAATTTCCGCATTGCTGGTATTTTTCCGAACCACTAATTTGCCTAAATCCACTTGCTCTTGACGGCGAAAGCAAAAGGGATCGAGGGTTCCGTCGAGTATATCTCTGGCGAAAACAGACCGAATGCGGTTCGTTCGATCGATGACGTTCGGATCGCGAGTATAAGGACCGTAGCGAAAAATATAATGTTCCCAACCGAAGAAATGAGCGATGAGATAAAGGGTTTCTTCGGCATATTGCCCGTCAGGATACCGCTGTCGTAAATATTCTAACCCTTGACGTTCTAAAATATTATAAATCCGACTTTGTAACTGGTCGCAAGCCACTAAAAACGGGTTGACGTAAAGGGCAGCAATTTTGTCACGTTTTTGCTGTTGTTCTCGGTTGTATTGTTGTCTCCAAGTCCAAATTCCCCAAAGCGTGGTAAACACGAAGCCGAGAACGGACATCACAACATCGAAATTCTTCATGGCGTTTCGTTGATAGAAGAATCGATCGACCGGTCAAAACCCTGTTTTGTCTAAATTTGATGTCCGCAAAGTTTATCGCTATTCAGAGATATGACAGCGGTATCGATGCCGTTACCCAAAATTCGATCGCGAACTTAGAAAGTTTTGAAACTGTGGTTTTGTGGAGATCGATCGCTCCCATCTTATCCGCCCCAAACGGTTCGATCGTAGCGGGCGATCGCCCCCCAGGTCATCTAGCCCCCGCGATCGCGCAATGTAAAAAAGAATAAACTTTAAATCGATCGCGCGATCGACCCTCACCCCAAAGCGCGACCCAGCAATTGCAACAATCCCCACAACACCGTCACGCTGAAGACAACCAACAACAGCGCCACCCCCAACAACACCAACCCCAGAAACACCGCAAACCGAACATCAGCGGCGCTACTATCTTGGGGGGCGCGGACGTGGGATTCCAGCAGTTCCACATTTTTGGCATTGGCTTTCCAAGCAAAATCGAAAGCATCCCCGAAAACAGGAATCACCCCCAACAGCATCTCCAGCAAAACGTTGGCGAACATTCGCCCCAAACTGGCTTTCGGCAGTCCCAACCGCGCCGACTGCAAAATAATGTACGCCGACAGTAACGCCCCCGCCACATCGCCGCCACCGGGAACCATCCCGAGAATCGGGTCGAGACCGAAGCGATAGGGAGTTCCGGGGACGGGAATCGCGTTATCGAGGAGATGACTGAGACGGCGCAGTTGTCGAACAGTTTGCGTGCGGTTCTCGGGATGAGAAGGCATCTTAGGGCGCTGTGACATTCAAAAAACTCCCAGGATTTAAGCCAGTTGGCGACGTTGCGCGGCCAGGTCAACGGCCAGTTCGATGGCCGCCACAGTACTCGTGGCGCGGGCGATGCCTTGTCCCGCAATATCGAAAGCCGTTCCGTGGTCCGGAGAAGTGCGGATAAAGGGCAATCCGATAGTGGTGTTCACCGCCAAATCGAACGCCATCAGTTTCACGGGAATTAACCCCTGGTCGTGATACAACGCCAAATAGGCGTCGGCGGCGGTGGCGGTGGCGTCCTCGAACCAAGCCCGACCGGGGTTCACCCAGAGGGTATCTGGAGGAATTAATCCCTGTAACTTTACCGTAGGACGGCGGCGGCGTTCCTCTTCCAACCAAGGTTGCAACCGTTCTACTTCTTCCCGTCCCAGTTTTCCCGCTTCGCCGCTGTGGGGATTGAGTCCGGAAATGGCGATATGAGGCGCGGAAATGCCGAAATCCCCTTGCAGAGATTCCACCAGTAAATCCAGTTTGCGACTGAGGAGGTCTGGGGTGAGGGCGTCGGGAACGGCGTTGAGTGGAATGTGGGTCGTGGCCAGCAGCGTCCGCAACATCCATCCGGTGTGAGGGGATTTGGCGGCGAACATCATACCGAAGCGATCGACCCCCGCCCCTTCTGCAAGGCGTTCGGTTTGACCGGGGTAATCCCGGCCGGCAGCGTGCCACAGGGATTTGGCAATGGGGGCGGTGACGATGGCCTCGAATTGTCCGGCCGTTGTCGCGGCGATCGCTTCGCTTAAATAGTTAAAACTGGCTTCTCCTGTGGCGGCGGTTCCCACACCGGGGGTTACGGCGTCCGTGTCGATTTGGACGATTTCGAGGGTTTCGGGGTCGGCGAGGGGGTCGTCTCCGTCCCGCAGACGTTTGTAAGTGTCTTGCAAGATAGAGCGATCGCCAAATACAACGATGTTACAGGGGGGTAAGTTTTCCGCTAAGGCTTTGAGAACGATTTCCGGCCCGATTCCGGCCGGGTCGCCGAGGGTAAGGGCGAGACGGGGTAAAGTCATGTTGGAGAGGCAATAGGCAACTGGCAACTGGCGCAACTCAGACGATACGCTGAAGACGCCATCTTTTGCAGTCTACCCCGTCCGGGCGATTTGGGTCTGGGCGATTTGGGTCGATCGATCGTTTGGGTTCTCCCCGTCGTGGCAGACAAGGCACCGACGGGGGGCGTTGGCAACAGATTTTCTTTCTCTATGGATGGCTGGCGGTGGCGGTTTCTCGCGCTTTGGCGGCGTTGTGTCGATCGACTTTTATCAGTTGCAAATTGCCAGAAGGGGCGAGGGTGACGCCGCGACGCATGGGTTTGATGGGGCGATCGTCGGGAAGGGTAAATTCGTAATCCCGTAACATCGTGGCCAAACCCAGTTTGAGTTCGTACATGGCGAGAGCCATTCCCAAACAGCGACGGTTTCCGCCGCCGAAGGGGAAGAACTCGAAGGGGGAATATTGGCGATCGAGGAAGCGATGGGGATTGAAGCGGTCGGGTTCGGGATAGATGTCTTCGCGGTGGTGGGTTAGATAAATACAGGGGGCGAGAATACTTTCGTCCTCGAAGGTGCGATCGCCCATCGTAAAAGAGCCTTTGACAATGCGAGGGAAGGTAATCAACGCGACGGGGTAAATCCGTAGGGTTTCGTTACAGACAGCGGTGAGATAGGGAAGTTGATACACCGCCATCGGATCGGGATTTTCCCCGAGTGGTGCCAGTTCCTCGAGAATTCCTTGGCGCACTTCGGGATATTTATGCGTCCAATACAACGCCCAGGATAAGGCGGTGGCGGTGGTTTCGTGGCCGGCTAACAATAAGGTTACCAGTTCGTCGCGGAGTTCTTCGTCGGTCATGCCTTCGCCGTTTTCGTCGCTGGCCGACAACATTAAGCTTAAGATATCAGTTCGCGTCTCGTCGGGGGTGGCACGGCGTTCCTGAATCACTTCGTAAAGGAGATCGTCGAGTTCTTTTTGGCAACGCAGAAACCGCCCCCAGGGACTCCACGCGCCCCAATCTTGCTGCAAAACGGGAAAAAAGAGCATACTGGCTTTCAGCGGTGAGGCGGTCATCTCGAGGATGTCCGACATCAGTTCGTAGATTCGATCGTAGCGTTCTCCTTCGTTTAAGCCGAAAATGGCTTTGAGAATTACCCGCATGGTGATTTCTTGAGTTAGCGATCGAACGGAAAAGGGTTGTCCGAAGGGGCGATCGTCGGTGACGCGACGGGTGGCGTCGATGATGGTATCGCCGTAGGTTAAAACGCGATCGCCGTGGAACGGTGGCATCAACAGTTTGCGTCGCTGTTTGTGGCGGTTTCCGTCAATAATCAAAATGGAATTTTCCCCCACGAAGGCGGTTAATACGCCGTTGGCTCGTCCGGAGTCGAATTGTTTGGCGTCGGCGGTGAGAACAGCCCGAATATCCTCGGGATGGCTGAGAAATACTAAACCGTCGAGGGTGTTGCCGAATTTGCAGGTAAAGGTATCGCCGAATTGGGCGGCTTTACGCTCCATAAATCCGACGGGATCGATCGTCCATTCGACGGTTTGTAAGATGGAAGGCGTTTTCGGTCCGTCTGGCAACGTCATAAGGATTCTCCTGCGACATCTTTGTGGGGGGGGTAAGATTTTATTTTAGCTCTTGTATTTTGCAGGCTGGGGAATTTTCGTTATTTGCGATCTATCTTTTACCCGTTAATTGATTACTTTAGTTTTATTTCGATAATCAGCGATATTATCCGAAATTTGTTTTCGATAAGCTGGGTTTCAAACAGTCTTCACTGCATCCGCCCCAACCTTGGCAGTTTGGGGGGATGCAGACTTTTATTTATCGAACCCGGAGGTTGAAACTTTATTCCGCTCCTCAGATTGTCTATGGTCTCTCTAGAGCCCCGCCATCTTCAAAAATGCCGGGGATCTTATACATAACTGCTCGATATAGCCCTTTATAAAATCTGGAGGTTGCTGTGAATTATTTTACCTTGATAGAGAGACTTTTTGTCCTGATATTTTAAACTTATTTGGGACTTCTGAGATTACA
Organism: Baaleninema sp.; assembly: GCF_049974805.1. NCBI lineage: Bacteria > Bacillati > Cyanobacteriota > Cyanophyceae > Oscillatoriales > Oscillatoriaceae > Baaleninema > Baaleninema sp. Next base: position 101,620 of record NZ_JBNGCO010000003.1, on the reverse strand, counting down.
GTTTCATTTGTTAATTGAAATACAAAGTCTGGGTAGGGTTGACCGGGTCTAAAATCTGCTTATCGCCTCCAACTCCGAAGACCCACTTATTTTTCTGTTTTTAGGATTTTTTATCCATCAATTTAACCCTTTTGAAACAAGCCCACAATTCCCACGAACCAAATTTGACTCGCCAGAAACATCAATCAAGATTGAGCCAATAATTTACCGCGCGATTGTGGCGGCGATGGCAATTCTTAAATATCCTCAAAGAATTGACAATTATTTACCAAAAACAGGTTAAATTTTGGGTATAGCCACCTAAAACAACGAAATTTTCGAGAAAAGGAGGACGATCGATCGTGTTAATGCCCGGAAAGAGCTACAGCGGATCGCTCCCACCCCTAAGCCCCGACGAAATCGCCCTGCGCGATCGACTCCAAGCAGACATCGAACGTATCAGCAGCAACGGCGAACACAACTATATTGCTTACGAGAACCTCGTTGCCGTCGCCGACTTCATCGAAGACGAATTCGCAGACGCCGAATACGAAGTGCGATCGCAAGTCTACACCGTCGAAGGCCAAAACTTCCGCAACCTGGAAGTCGAACGACTCGGCAGCGAAAAACCCAACGACATCTTCGTCGTCGGCGCCCATTACGACTCTGTAGTGGTTTCCCCCGGCGCCAACGACAACGGTAGCGGCGTCGCCGCTGTCTTAGCCCTCGCCCGCGCCTTCGCCCGCGTTAACCCCAAACGAACCGTTCGTTTTGTCGCCTTCGTCAACGAAGAACCGCCCTTTTTCCAAACTGAAGAAATGGGCAGCGTCGTCTATGCCAAACGCTGCCGACAAAGCAACGAGAATATTGTGGGAATGCTCTGTTTAGAAACCATCGGCTATTACGACGATACGCCAGGAAGCCAAAACTATCCTATGGGATTGCTCAAAAACATCTATCCCATCACGGGGAATTTTATTAGCGTCGTGGGGAATTTAGACTCGGCGTTTCTGGTGCGTCAAGTGGTGGGAGAATTCCGCGATCGCACCCAATTTCCCTGCGAAGGTGCTATCCTTCCCGGTAGCATTGCCGGGGCGGGATGGTCGGATCATTGGGCGTTTTGGCAGTACAACTATCCCGCCGTCATGGTGACGGATACCGCTCCGTTTCGCTATCCCTACTACCACACCGCCGAAGATACGCCGGATAAAATCGATTTCGATCGCCTGGCGCGGGTCGTCACGGGATTAGAACGCACCCTGAAAGCTTTACTGGATCTTTAACTCGATCTTTAAATTCAATCTCTGAAAAACTGCACAAAACTTGCAACAATAACGACGACCCATCAAAAAAAACTTGTCCGTTCTCCCAATGACTCAATTTCCCGTTGCCGTTCCGACGTTCGATCTCGATCGCGTCATCGATCGATCGCCCCCCTGCGTTCCGCCGCACTTTCCCCTCCTCGAGGCAATGGCGTTAATGAGTCACAAACAACTGCCCCAGTCCTCCCATCCCCTCACCGGACAATGTTCGATCGACGATCACACCTGTACCTTTTCCGACCCCAGTAGCTACGTCCTCATCGGCGACGAAACCGGACTGCACGGCATCCTCACCGAACGGGACACGGTGCGTCTGGCCGCTGAAGGCTACCTCCTCGAAACCCTCACCGTTGGCGAGGTCATGAGTGCGCCCCTGATTTCCGTTCCCCACGAAGAACTCAAAGATATCTTCGCCGTTCTGGCCAAATTCCGACAACACGACATCCGCCACCTCCCGCTACTCGACGAAGGCGGAAAACTCCTAGGGGTCATCGAGCGATCGCGGTTGCGGGAACTGCTGCACCCCGTCGCCTTACTGCGGTTGCAAACCGTCGGTGACGTTATGCAAGGTAACATCGTCGTCGCGCCCTCAGAGGCCTCGCTGCTACAAGTAGCCCAGTGTATGGCACGACATCGCGTCAGTTGCGTTATCGTCGCCCGAGAGGTTCCCGAAAACCAATCGATCGCCCAACCGGGATGCGTGGAACCGTTAGGTATTCTCACCGAACGAGACATCGTACAGTTTCAGGTGTTGCAACTGAACCTGGCCAACACCGAAGCCGCCAGCGTCATGAGTTCCCCGCTGCATGCAACGACGCCCCAAAGCAATCTCTGGTCAGTTCACCAGCAGATGCAACAGCACCGCATTCGCCGCGTCGTGGTGCTCGACCACGCCGGAAAACTGGTGGGACTGGTCACCCAAACCACTGTACTCAAATCCCTCGACCCCGGCGAACTCTACGCCACCGTCGGCACCCTCTACGACCAAGTTTGTCAGCTTGAAGCGGAGAAAGTCACGCTTCTCGAAACGCGCAACCGCACCCTCGAACGTCAAATCGACGATCGCACCTATCAACTGCAACAGGAACGCAACTTCATCGCCGCTGTTCTCGATACCGCCGGGGCGTTAGTGGTGGTACTCGATCGCAACGGGCGTATCGTGCGCTTCAACCAAACCTGCGAACGGCTCACGGGATACCGCTTCGAGGAGGTGCGGGACTGCTGCGTGTGGGATATTTTCGTTCCCGCCGAACAAATCGAGTCGGTACGGCGGGTGTTCGCGCAACTGCGGGGGGGACGGCCGCGCAACCATCACGTCAACGACTGGTTGACGAAGGAAGGGACGCGCCGAACCATCGAATGGTCGAACAGCATCCTCACTGACGACGACGGTAATGTTACCTATATCATCGCCACGGGGATCGACATCACCGAACGCCAGCAAATGGAAGACGCTCTGCGAAACCTGGTGACGGGGATTTCCTGTCGCAGCGGTGCAGCCTTTTTTCAATCCCTGGTCACTTATCTGGCTCGGGCGTTGAAGATGGAACAGGCGTTCGTGGCGCAAGTGTCTGAGGACGGAAACACCCTCACCACTCTGGCTCAATGCGACAACGGGGAACTGGTAGACAACCGGGAGTACGTCCTCGCGGGGACGCCCTGTCAAGAAGCCGTTCGAGGTCAGTTTTGTATGTATCCTGAGGGGGTTTTGCAGCGGTTTCCTAACGCCTGTCGCCTCGAAGCGATGCAAGCGGAAGGGTTCGCCGCAGCGCCGTTGGTGGACGGGGCGGGACGGGTTCTCGGACTCATCGCCGTGGTCAGTCGCCATGCGATCGAAACCCCCCATTTAGTCGAAGATATTTTAAACGTCTTCGCCGCCCGCGCCAGTTCCGAACTCGAACGCCAAACCGCCGAACGCGCCCTACGCAGCGAAGAGGCGAAATTTCGCCAACTGGCGGAAAACATCCGCGAAGTCTTCTATATTTTTACGGCGGATTTCAGTCAGTGTGTCTACGCCAGTCCCACGTTCGAGGCGGTGTGGGGATTCGCGCCGCAACGGTTGCAAGACAATCCCATGGGTTGGCTCGATTGCGTTCATCCCGACGATCGCGATCGAGTCGATCTGGCTTTGCAAAATCTCCATCGTCGGGTCAACTTCGACGGCGAATATCGCATCGTCCGTCCTGATGGCGAAATGCGCTGGATTCGAGCGCGAAATTTCCCGGTTCGCGACAGCGAGGGAAACCTCTACCGCATCGCCGGTTTAGCTGAAGATATCACCGATCGAAAGCGGGTGGCCGAACGGCTCAAACAACGGGCGGAGTTCGAGCATTTTCTCAATCAAATCGCCCGTCAAATCCGCCAGTCTCTCGACCTCAATCAGGTTCTCGATACGGTGGTGACGGAAGTGCGTCAACTCCTCGAGTGCGATCGCGCCCTGGTTTACCGTTTCGAGGAGGACATGAGCGGTATCATCGTCGCTGAATCGGTGTTACCTCAGTGGACGAGCGCCCTCCACTGTCAAATCGAAGATACCTGTTTTCAAATGGGGGCGGGTACTCTGTACCGTCTCGGACACCGACGGGCGATGTCGGATATCGATCGCGCGGGGTTGAGCGACTGTCACCGGGAAATGCTCGATCGATTCCAGGTGAAAGCCAGTCTGGTGGTTCCCATTTTGCTGCGGGCCGATAACAACTACGAAACACAACTCTGGGGACTTCTTGTCGTCCACCAGTGCGACGCCCCCCGTTCCTGGGAAACCAGCCAACTCGACCTCCTCGAGGAAGTGGCGGTGCAACTTTCCTTAGCTATTCAACAGTCGCAACTGTACCGCAAACTCTGCGCGGAACTGGCCGAACGGGAGCGCGTCGAAGCGCAACTGCGACAAGCGAAACTCGAACTCGAACAGCGGGTGGCCGAACGGACCGCCGCCCTGCGTCAAGCTAACGATCGACTACAAACGGAAATTCGCGATCGCAAACAGGCGATGGAGGTTCTCGAACGTCAAAATCTCAAATCTCACCTGTTCGCCCAAATCGCCTTTAAAATTCGCCAATCCTTAAAACTCGAGGAAATTTTACAGACGACGGTGGCGGAGTTGCAGCAAATTTTGGGCTGCGATCGCGCCATCGTCTACCGCGTCTTTCCCAACGGAACCGGACGCACCATCGCTGAAGCCGTCACGCCGGGATATCGCCGCTTGCTCAACTGGGACTTTCCTGAAGAAATCTTTCCCCTAGAATACCAACAGCTTTACGGTCGGGGAACGGTGCGGGCGGTGGCGGACGTCCAAGCGGCTTACGGTACTGCAACCCCCTGTTTGTGGGAGTTTTTACAGGAGTGGCAGGTACGGGCGAAACTGTTGGTACCTGTGTTGCAAAATGAGACCCTCTGGGGCTTCGTCATCGCCCACCAGTGCGGTAGTACGCGACGGTGGACCGACGACGAACTCGATTTAATGTTACAAGTTTCCGATCAGTTGAGCATCGCTTTGACGCACACGCAATTGGTGGAAGCCTTGGGGAACAGCGAACGTCGGTTTCGCGCCACGTTCGAGCAGGCGGCTGTGGGGATCGTCCAGGCGGGAACCGACGGGCGGTTTACGGGGGTCAATCAGAAGTTTTGCGATATTTTGGGATATTCTCGCGAGGAACTGTTGGCCAAAAGTTTCAAGGACGTGACTTATCCCGACGATCGCGATCGATCTCGAGAGGGGGTGCGATCGGTGCTGTCGGGACGAACTAAGACCTTTTCGACGGAAAAACGCTATCTGCGCCGGGACGGTTCTGTGGTTTGGGGATATTTGAGTTTATCTCTGGTGCGTCACGCCTCGGGAGAACCGGATTATTTTATTGGGGCGATCGAAGATATTAGCGATCGCAAACGCGCCGAGGAACGGTTAAAAGCCTCGGTCGCGGAAAAAGAAGTGTTGTTGAAGGAGATTCACCACCGCGTTAAAAACAATTTGTACGTCATTTCTAATCTCTTGGAATTGCAGTCGGATATTTTGGAGGACGACCGCGCCCGCTTGCTGTTTGCGGACAGTCAAAACCGCATTCAAACGATGGCGTTAATTCACGAACAACTCTATCAATCGGCGGATTTAGCCTGTATTAATTTTACGGAATATCTCAATCGTTTGGTTGAAAATCTCGTGTTTTTGCAAAATACAAATCTCGGTAATATCGAAACCAAAATCGAAGTCGATCCCGTTCGCTTGGACTTAGGAATCGCCATTCCTTGCGGTTTGATTGCCAACGAACTGGTAACCAACGCATTTAAATATGCTTTTCCAGGGAATTTATCGGGAACGATTGCGATTCGAGTTAAAGAATTACCCCATCGCAAAATTTATCTAGAAATTAGCGATAATGGAATCGGAATCCCTCAAGAGGTCAATTGGCAAAATACCAGCTCTCTCGGGCTGCGATTGGTGAGTTTGCTGGCCGAACAACTCGAGGCAGAAGTGGAAATGAATCGAGACAGCGGCACCGCCTTTCGTTTTAAATTTCCACTTTTTTCAGAATCCTAATACTCCATCCTTATCTCAAACATTGGTTTTTCTCAAGTCTGCATCCCCCAATCCCCCCCCTTGTGACGGGGAGCGAAGACGGGATGCAATTTCTACAACGTCTCAACCTAAAGTAAAATTAAAAGGACGAAAGACACTCGCCTTTTCTCGCTTTCCTTCCCACCCTTCAAACCGACCGCTTCACTGTTTCGCCAAATTCCGTATGTCCGAGGTCAAACCGCCCGTTAAAATTCTCATCGTCGAAGACGAACTCATCGCAGCGGCGAACATCGCTCGCCACCTGGAAAAACGGGGGTACGTCGTCACCGCTAAAGTCAGTTCTGGTGAAAAAGCCTTGAATCAAGTGGTAGAGAACCCACCGGATTTAGTGTTGATGGACGTTCACCTACGGGGATCGATCGACGGAATCCAAACCGCCGCCCGTCTGCGAGAAACAACGCGAATTCCGGTGGTGTACATTACCGCCTACGCTGATGACGACACCATCGAACGGGCGAAGCATACCGAACCCTACGGCTATCTCGTCAAACCCTTCAAACCGCAAGATATTTATACGACGATCGAAATGGCGTTACAGAAATATCGTAGCGAAGAAGCGGTTCGCCAAGCCCTCGATCGCGCCCAACAACTCAACGATCTCAAAACCCAAACCCTTTCGATGGCGGCTCACGATCTGCGAACGCCGCTCACATCCATTTTAGGCTCGTTTGAAGTTCTCAAGTACCTGGGCGATCGACTCTCTCCGGAAAAAAAAGACCAATATTTCGATCGCATCAAAGCTAGCGTTTGCAACATGAACGCCCTCATCGACGAGTTGTTACTGGCCAACAAACTGGAAACTGGGCGGCTTCCGTTCCACCCGAAACCGATGGATGTACTGTCGTTTTGTCACATGACGATCGATCGATCGCAAGCCGTCGCCAGTCCGCAACACCACCTCGTCCTCGACGCCTCCCCCAACTTGGAAAACGCCTCAGTCTGTCTCGACGAAACCCTACTGCGTCACATTCTCGCCAATCTCCTCTCCAACGCCGTCAAATACTCTCCCCAGGGGGGAACGGTGACGCTGGGGGTGTCTCTCACCGCCGAGGGCGTCCAGTTTCGCGTCAGCGACGAAGGGATTGGAATCCCTGAGTCCAACCTTCCCAAGCTATTTGAGATGTTTTCTCGGGCGGAAAACGTGGGGGACATCGCCGGGACGGGGTTAGGGTTGCACATCGTCAAGCAAACTCTCGACCTCCACGGGGGATCGATCGCTGTGGAAAGTCGCGAAGGGGTCGGAAGTACGTTTACGGTGACGCTTCCCAACTGCGATCGTCAAAGGGTTTCGGTAGAATAAAAGACTTCACGATACGAGAATTGCACGACATTATGGCTGAATCGGAGTGGTTGGAAATCGGTCGCATCGTCGCCCCCCAGGGGTTGCGGGGCGAAATGCGGGTGTATCCCAACACCGACTTTCCCGAACGTTTTTTGGAACCCGGAACGCGATGGTTGCGGCGGAAAGGGGAACGCGATCCCCAACCTATCGAACTCCTGGGAGGGCGAGACATTCCCGGTAAGGGGTTATACGTGGTGGAACTTGAGGGAATCGAGACGCGGGAAGCGGCGGAAGAGTTGCGAAATGCGGTGTTGCTGGTATCCGCCAACGATCGCCCGGAATTGGAAGAGGGGGAATATCACGTTTTAGATTTGGTGGGATTGGCGGTTTTCGATCGAACGACGGGCGATCGCTTGGGCGTCGTCACAGACGTTCTTTCGGCGGGAAACGACCTCCTCGAAGTGCAACTCGATCGATCGATTCCGGTTCCCGAAACACCCCCTAAACGCAGCCGACGCAAAAAACCCAAACGCCCCAAACCGCCAAAACCGCCCACGGTATTGGTTCCCTTCGTGATGGAAATCGTTCCCCTGGTGGATTTGGACGCCGGACGCATTGAAATCGTCCCCCCACCGGGGTTGTTGGAGGTTCAGGCGTAGTCAGCCCTCATCCCCCAACCCCTTCTCCCAAGCTTGGGAGAAGGGGAGTTCAGTTCGAGACTCTGCAAATCGAGACTCTGCAAATGTCTTTCTCCCAGCCCCCCTTTCAAAGGGAAGTAGGGGAGATGGAAAGGGAGTTAGGGTGAGGGGGATTTCACCCGAAACACCATCGCTCCCGTTTCGACGCCCAAGGTTTGGGCGATGGGGGAACATTTCGCTTTGAGCAGAAAGACGATCGACCGTTTTTCGTCAGATAAACCCTCGAAATTTCCTTGACCTTTGGAAATTACTAAATCGGCGGTTTTAAAGTGGTGTTGAAATTCTGCGTTGGCTTTTTTGACGACGGTTCCCGGTAACGCCGTCCCGGTGGTGATGACGGGAACTAAATCCGTCAATCCTACGTAAGCCGCATCCTCGAGGGTGGCGTCGTTGATGGCGGGTGCGCCGCGAACGGCGAGGGTGACTTGTTTTTGTTGTTGTAAAAGCTGTTCGACGAGGAGTCGATCGAACGCGATTTCTCCGGTATTGTCGCTGATGTAGAGAACGGTTTTCGCCTCGTTCAACTGTTGCTTGAATTCCTCATAATCGAAAATCGAAAAGGTTTGCGTTAAGCTATCGAATACGGTTTTTTCTAAGTCGAACGCCTCAGAGATTCCGAAATCGACGATATTTCCGGCGATGGCGATGCGAATGGCGGTGAGTAGGGAATCGTCAGCGGTTGCGATCGCCTCTCGCAGATGGGGCGTCAGTTTTAGGGCGATATCGTTGTAATGTTGTTTGAGATGTCGGTAGGGATCGCCATCTCCGGTGGTTTGGGTGAGGAGTTTTTGGATTTCTCCGGCCACTTCCACTTGAATGGTGTTTTCGGGGAGTTCGGTAAAAACTTGCGCTAAGCCGTTTAAAATTTGCCAGTGTTGTGTTTCGTCATCGGTGGCAATTTTTGCGGTTCTCAGGGCTTGTTGGAAGAGACAGGGAACGCATTCGGGATGGAGTTTCATGGTTGCTGGTTTAATGTGACGAGCCGTCGTTGAAATGGGGTTTTTTGGGGATTTCGCTAATTTTAAATATACCATTTTGTAGGGAAACGGAGAAGAGGCGATCGAATCCTTCGGAATAGTCGGGGATTTGGAGTTTTTTGTGGGTCGATCGCACGCCGATTTCGGGGATTTTGGCTTTTCCGCTGCGTTGGTTGTTGCGATGTAAGCATTCTGGTAAAGAAGACTCGAAATAGTAGCCGATAACGCTGAATTTGTAGGCTTTTAGGCGCGGGATATATCGAGATCGATCGGCTTTGGTGGGGTTGGTGTTGTCGATAACGAGGGGTTGTTTGGCGTCTAAGCAGGCTTCAAATATCAGCTTTTCCCGATGACGGGTTTTCAGCATATCCAGGTTGATGCGGATGTGGGTGTTGGCGAAGTTTTGGAAGTAAAAGGTCGATTTTCCTGAGCCTTGGATTCCTGTGAATATGATTCCTTGCATTTTGTTTTTGAATTGGCGGGTTAATTTCCCCCATGATTGTAGATTGCCAATCACCAGATCGTAGGGTGCGTGACTTGAAAACTCGGGTGTAAATTCTGAGGTCGAGAACTCCTCACGCACCGCCAACGTCCACCGCCCACATACCCGTTACTCCCCAAAAACGGTTTTCCCCAATTGCAAAGGTCTCCACCCCTCCTTAAAATCAAAGCGATATCGAGTGGAACTCGAGTGATGAGCGACCCCCAAACCCCCGAACCCGACACCCCGCAACCCGCAGAGGATAAAGACACCTCAACCCATCCCGTGGCCAAACTGTGGAACGCCACCACCTCCCGGGTGAAACATCTCAACCCCCTGGACACCCTTCGTAAAACCGCTCTCGAGTGGTTCAGCGTCAGCGACGATCGCATCGCGGAAATCCTCGCCAGAGTCCGCGAAGAACTCCCCACCACGGAAGCTTTACTGGTGGGAAAACCGCAATCGGGGAAAAGTTCCATCGTTCGCGGCTTAACTGGCGTTTCCGCTGAAATTGTCGGACAGGGATTTCGTCCCCACACTCAAAATACCGAACGTTACGCCTATCCCTCGGAAGATTTACCCCTCCTCATCTTCACCGACACCGTGGGATTGGGGGATATCCACCGCGATATGGACGAATTGATTGGGGAACTCATCGGCGACTTGGAACGGGAAACTCATCGCGCTCGAGTTCTCATCCTCACGGTTAAAATTAACGATTTCGCGACGGATACTCTGCGCCAAATCGCCCAGGAGTTGCGCCGCAAACATCCTAATATCCCCTGTTTGCTGGCGGTGACTTGTCTCCACGAAGTCTATCCCCCCGAGATGGAAAATCACCCCGAGTATCCGCCAGAGGTTGAGGCGATCGATCGGGCGTTTTCTGCGATTCGAGATAACTTTTCGGGATTGTTCGATCGCGCGGTTCTCATCGATTTCACTCTGGAAGAAGACGGCTATACCCCCGTGTTTTACGGCTTAGACGCCTTCAGTAACAGTCTCGCCGAACTCCTCCCCGAAGCGGAATCTCGCGCCATTTACGACCTTCTCGACAAGGGCGCCGGGGAACAAATCGGAAATCTCTATCGAGATGTGGGACGCCGTTATATCCTCGCGTTTTCTGTTATCGCCGCCACCCTCGCCGCCGTTCCCCTTCCTTTTGCTACAATGCCCGTTTTGACGACGTTACAGGTGTCGATGGTGGGGGTTCTCGGACAGCTTTACGGACAAACGCTGTCCCCTTCGCAAGCGGGAGGCGTCGCCAGTGCGATCGCGGGCGGGTTTCTCGCGCAAATGGTGGGGCGAGAATTGATTAAGTTTATCCCCGGTTTGGGGAGCGCGATCGCTGCATCTTGGGCGGCGGCGTATACGTGGGCGTTAGGTGAGGGGGCTTGCGTGTATTTTGGCGATTTGATGGGGGGTAAAAAACCCGATCCTGAAAAGATTCAAGTGGCGATGAAAGAAGCGTTTGAGTCGGCGAAGCAACGGTTTCGCAATAAATAGCGGTTTTCCGCTCCCCTGTCCTATCGATTCCCCGAACCGTTAAAGTTAATCGTAACGATACGATCTGCAAATTCCATGTCCCATCCGTTGGTCAGTGTGATTACGCCGTGTTACAACGGCAAAGCGTTTGTTCGACGTGCCTTAGTCTGCGTCAAAACTTCCACCTATCCCAATATCGAACATATTGTCATCGACGACGCTTCGACGGATGGCAGTGCGGAGTATTTGCAACAGTTGCGTGGAGAATTTAATTTTACTCTGGTTAAATCTCCTAAACATATCGGCGTTTCTGCGGCGCGAAATGTCGCTGTTTCCATGTCTAAAGGAGACTATATTTTACCTCTCGATTGCGATAATTATTTCGATAAGGATTTTATTGAAAAATTAGTCGATGCGGCTGAATCTCTCCCCGATAGGGTTTCTCCGCTTTATACGCCGATGGTGTTGTTCGGGGACGCTCAACGGACGTTAAATAGTAAAGACTGGTCGCTGGAGGCGCTCTTACAAGCGCCGTTTATGAACGTTTGCTCGCTGATTTCTCGCCAAGCTTTTGATGCCGCTGGAGGATTCGATCCGAAACTTCCTATTTTGGAAGATTATGACTTATTTTTGGCAATGGCGTTGAAAGGATTTTCAGGAAAACGCATCGCAGACACCCAATTATATTACAATATAAGAAAAGAGAGCATTGCCGACCATTTCAACCAACGGGGTGGCGAGGCAAAAAAACAAAAGATCCGTCAATATATCTTTCAGAAATATCAAGCTGAGTTCGATCGCCTCGGGGTGCGAAACCATCCCGCCGTTGTGGAACTCCTCGGTAAGCCCCCCGCTAAGTCGCCGCCGCCCCAACCGACACCGCTCTCTGAGGCGGAAGAACAGGTTAACGAACAACTGCTGTATCTGGTTCCCGGCGACGCGAAAATCGTCGTCGAGTTGGGGTGCGATCGAGGGGCGTTTGGCCTGCGCTACAAACGCATCAACCCCCGCTGTACCTACATCGGCATCGACGACAACCCCGACGCCATCGCCACCGCGAAAACCCGCATCGATCGCGCGGTATTGCTGCCCTACCAGCAACTCGATCGCCTGGAAATTCCCCCCAACTCCGTCGATTGCGTGGTGTTCTCCGCCAACCTCGCCCGTTTCGTGGATGCGGTGGGACTCCTCAACACGGCGCGATCGTGGTTGAAAGACAACGGACAACTCCTCGCCTCTATTCCCAACCCCAACCACTGGAAACGCATTCTCGATCGATTCGCCGGAAACAGCGTCGAAGCCTTCGATGTCGCCACCCTTCGCAAAGTCTTCGCCGCCGCACACCTACATATTTTCGAGATGGAACGCTGTCGCGACAGCAGCGACAAGGCGCAACAGCTGCAAACCCAACTCGAATCAGTATTAGACACCTACTCGATCGATCGATCTCAATTCGCCAAACGCAGCGAAACCGACGCCTACATCGTCCGCAGCCTCAAACTCGTACAACCCCTGAAACGGTTACTCGTTCAAACCCTGATGATTTCCACAATGGCGAGCGATCGTGTGCGGGTGTACCAACCCGATCGCCTGCTGCGAACCATTCCCGGCGTGCGTCCCGTCTCCAAAATGCACAACGCCAACCTCAAAGTCGCCTTACCCGACGAAGAAAAAGTCTTTATCTGGCAACGAGCGCGATTGTACAAAAACGAAGCGCCCCCCAAACAAAAACTCCTCATTCAAAGCGGCTATCTCGTCGTGGTAGAAATCGACGACGATCCGCGATTTTGGCCCGAACATATCGAACAGGATTTCATCACCTACCGCAGTTGCCATTGCATCCAAACCTCCACCGAACCCCTCGCCGAATTTTTGCGTCAGTTCAACCCCTACGTTAAAGTCTTTTCTAACCAACTCCCCGAAATTCCGCCCCCTCGTCAATACGCCGACGACGGAAGGGTGAGACTCTTTTTCGGCGCCTTAAACCGCGAAGCCGACTGGCAACCCCTCATCGACGTAGTAAATCGCGTTTTAGGAGAATTCGGCGATCGCGTGGGGGTGCAGGTGATTCACGACAAATGGTTTTTCAACGCCCTGAAAACCCCACACAAAGCCTTTGAACCCACCTGTCCTTACGATCGATACCACGAATTGCTGAGAGCCTGCGATGTGGCGTTACTTCCCCTCAATCCCACCGAATTCAACAGCATGAAATCGGATTTAAAATTCATCGAATGCGCCAGCCACGGCGTCACCGTCTTAGCTAGTCCCACCGTCTACGATCGATCGATCGTCGATGGCGAAACCGGATTGTTGTACAATTCTCTACCCGAGTTCGAGACCAAACTCCGCCGCCTGTTGCAAGATACCCCCTGGCGTCGTCAAATGGCAGACAACGCCTATGGCTGGGTTCGCGACAACCGCCTTCTCTCCCAACACTACCGAGAACGATACGACTGGTATCTCGAAATGCGTTCCCGCCTCCCCGAATTAAACCAGGCGCTACGTCAGCGCGTTCCGGAGGTGTTTCGGTGATGAGGGGATGAGGGGATGATGGGATGATGGGATGATGGGGTGAGGGGGTGATGGGGGGTCGATCGTTATCAATTATTAATTATCAATTGTCGTTGATTAAATGTATTTAGATTAAATGTATTTAAAAAAACTACAGTTACAACAGTTTAGAAACTATCAAAAAACTCTCGTAAATTTTGATGCGCCGAAAACAATTTTAGTGGGAAATAACGCTCAAGGAAAATCGAATTTATTAGAAAGTGTGGCGTTATTATCGACTTTAAAAAGTCAACGGGCTAACAGCGATCGAGAATTGGTGCGAGACGACGAACCCATCGGACGAGTCAGCGGAATCTTAGAACGCACCACCGGATCGATCGAACTCGAGATAATTTTACGTCGTTCTGGACGCCGAACCGTCGCCATCAACGGCGAAACCTGTCGCCGACAAGTGGATTTTCTCGGACTGCTCAACGTCGTAGAATTTTCCAGTCTCGACTTAGATTTAGTTCGCGGTTCTCCCGACGATCGCCGCCGTTGGCTCGATGGATTGGTGATTCAACTCGAACCCGTTTACGCCCATTTATTGCGGGAATACGGACAAATTTTGCGCCAGCGAAACGCCTTTCTCAAACAGATGAAAGGTAAAGTGGGAGCGGAAGTCGAGGCGATGCGATCAGTGTTCGATTTCCAACTGGCGACGGCGGGAGCGAAAGTAATGCGCCGACGCTGGCGAGCCGTGCAACGATTGGCACCTTTGGCGCGGCAATGGCATCGTAACATCAGCGGACAAACAGAGGTGTTATCCGTCGAATATGCTCCCCACGTCCGCAATATCGCCAATTTCGAGGATGCAGAAGCCGTTCGTCAGGATTTTTTGTCCCAAATGCGCGATCGCGCCGTTCCCGAACTCCATCAGGGAACCACCCTCGTCGGACCGCACCGGGACGAAGTCTATTTGGCGATCGACAATACCCCCGCGCGACAGTACGGCTCTCAAGGACAGCAACGCACCCTCGTCCTGGCTTTGAAACTGGCGGAATTGCAACTGATTGAGGATGTGGTGGGGGAACCTCCCGTGTTGCTCCTCGACGACGTACTCGCCGAACTCGACCTCAACCGACAGAACCAGCTTCTCGAAACCATCGAAGATCGCTTCCAAACCCTGATTTCTACCACCCACCTGGGGGCGTTCGACGCCCAATGGCTGCACGCTTCGCAGATTCTCTCGGTCTCGGGAGGGCAGCTGAGTCCCGCCCCCGAACTAGTAACGTAGCTGTAAAGGAATGGTTAAGCAGCGTTAAAAAAATTTGGAAAAATTTAAAATTCTGACAAGCTTCGTCAAGAAGTGAAGATGCTTGCCTATAATCAGTACAGGATTCTTCGCATTCAGTAACAGTTGGCGTAACAGTTCGCGAAGAACCTTTACGAAAGCTAGGTCGTAGTACAGTCGTCAAAACCGACAGTCCTGCGACAACGCGATCGAAACTGTGAATCTTTCACGCACCCGCTCGTAAAGTTTTATTAATGATGCCTCGGATACTCGTTATCGACGATGACCCTTCAATTTCGGAACTCGTCGCCATTAATCTGGAAATGGCGGGCTACGAAGTTAGCCAAGCTAAGGACGGTGTGAAAGCACAAGCGCTTGCCATGCAGCTCGTCCCGGATCTCATCGTGTTGGACTTGATGCTGCCAAAAGTCGATGGATTCACGGTTTGTCAGCGGCTGCGCCGAGACGAGCGCACAGCCGACATCCCCATTTTGATGTTGACCGCTCTCGGACAAACCCAAGAAAAAGTCGAAGGCTTTAACGCTGGCGCGGACGACTATATGACCAAACCCTTTGAAATTGAGGAGATGTTGGCGCGGGTGCGGGCGCTGTTACGACGAACCGATCGCATCCCGCAAGCGGCAAAACATACGGAAATCCTCAATTACGGTCCGCTGACGCTGGTACCGGAGCGGTTCGAGGCCATTTGGTTCGATAAAACCGTCAAACTGACTCATTTGGAATTCGAGTTACTGCACTGTTTGCTGCAACGTCACGGTCAAACGGTGTCCCCCAGCGCCATCCTCAAGGAAGTGTGGGGTTACGATCCCGACGACGATATCGAAACAATTCGCGTTCACATCCGACATCTGCGGACGAAGATGGAACCCGATCCGCGCCATCCTAAGTACATCAAAACGGTGTACGGGGCGGGGTATTGTTTGGAATTACCGGGGAACCAATACACCGAGGAAAGGCAAGACGAGGAAGAAGCGGCTTCGACGGAATCCTCTCGCGGTTAAGTTGGGTTGAAAGGAGATCGAGGGAGATGGCGATCGAGCGCCCTCGATCGCTCAGTTGCGGTGATTGTTGTTGTAGTGAATGCGAGCGCCCGCCCAGAGCAGTTTGTCCCGCAGGGTGCCGAAGTAAGAATAGTCTTCTCGTAAAATGACGAACTGAGCGCAACAATCCGCCATGCGCACGTCAACCCGCTGTCCGGGCCAAATGGCGGTGGCGAGAGCGCCGTCCATCCAAAGTTTGGTGTTTAAATCCCGGTCTTCGAGGGGCCAGATACTGACGACGGAACCGGGGGGAAGCACCAGGGGACGACTCGACAAACTCAAGGGACAAATGGGGGTGACAGCGATGGCGTTCATCCCCGGATGGATAATCGGACCGTTGGCGGAAAGGGTGTAACAAGTGGAGCCAGTGGGCGTGGCCACCAATAATCCGTCTCCTTGATACTGATCGACGATTTCGCCGTCGATTTCCATTTCTAAAATCGAGGTGAGCATTCGATCGATCGCCGCCGGTTTGATGCACATTTCGTTGAGTGCCAAATAGCGATCGCTGACCGGATCTTGATGGGATCGATCGCCCTCGAAAATGGCCGCTTCCAACATCATGCGCCGTTGCAACGCAAAGCGATCTTCGAGCAAGCGATCCCACACCTGCTGCGTCTCCTGAAAAATCTCTAGAGGTTCCGTTAAAAACCCCAAATGCCCCCCGACGTTCACCGCCAAAATGGGAATCCCGTCCGGCGATAAATGGCGGGCAGCCGTCAACGCCGTACCGTCTCCCCCCAACACGATACCCAAATCGATTTTCTGGGCTGAAGAGGCCAAAAACACCGGATAGGGATTGTCTTTCGGACCGCTAGGTCCGAGTAAAACGTGACAGCCGCGACCCTCGAGCTGCTTGGCGCAATTCTCGGCCCAGCGTTTGCTCGTGGCGTCGCCAGCTTTATGGGCGATGATGACTTGTTTGAGCTGCACGGTATTGGTTGCGAAACGTCCCGGTTGGTCTCATTATCCTGGCTTCTTCCCCGCCGTGCAATTCTCGATCGCTCGTCCCGGCGCTCTCGACAGGATTTCTTAACATGGCTGTACCCTGGCGGGGTCGCTACCATAAAAGAATCGCCAAAAGAATCGCCGACCGACTTCGTTGCGGTGCGATCGCCACCCCCCAAGAGCCGTTCCTGACTTCCGTGAAACTCCTGTGAAATTACCGTTCTCCTCGTCCCAGAACGCGAAACGACCGTTTTCGGTGTCGCTGCGAGCGGTTCTCGTGGTGCCGTTTCTCACGCAAATTCTACTCACCGTCAGTCTGACTGGTTACTTGTCCTTTCGCAACGGACGTCAAGCCGTGGAAGAGGTAGCCGGACAACTGCTCGATCGCGTAGCCGTACAAGTGCGCGATCGACTCGATACCTATCTCCACAATCCCCATCGCATCGTCGCCAACAGCATTCGCCAAATTCGCTACGGCCATCTCGACCCCGAGGACCTCGACGACCTCGAACGTCACCTCTGGCACGAAATGACCACCTTCGATCGCGTCACGAGAGTTCACTTCACGACCCCCGAGGGTCAATGGCTGGGCGTCAGTCGCGACCTGACTGGCGTCGTCTTACCTCCCAACACCATCAGCCTCGGAGAAATTCGCCCTTCCGACCTCAACACCCGTCACGAAGATCTCCTCGACAATCGCGGCGAATCCATTACCCCCCTGAGATCGATCGCCGTCTCCGACCCCCGCCGCCGCCCTTGGTATCGCGACGCTACCACCTTCAACAAACAGATTTGGACGGATATCTTCGCCTGGGAAGGGTTGACCTGCGCCGGGGTCACCGCCACCGCCCCCGCCTACGACGACGCGGGAAACTTCCTCGGCGTCTTCTCGGCCGACGTTGCCCTCTCGGGAATCAGTCGCTTTCTCGACCAACTCGACTTTTCCCCCTCGGGACAGGCGTTTATCGTCGAACCCTCGGGCAACCTCGTCGCCAGTTCCACCCTCGAACGTCCCTATCTCGAAGTCAAAGACAACGGATATCTGGTGCGCCTCCCCGGGACAGAAAGTCGCGACCCCCTCACGCGAGCCACCGCACGACACCTCAGCCAACAGGTCGATAATTTAGCCAATCTTTCAACTTGTCAGATCTGCCGTCTCAACTGGAACGGCGAACGTTATTTCGTACAAACGACCCAATACCGAGACGAATACAGTCTGAATTGGTCGATCGTGGTGGTGGTACCCGAGTCGGATTTCATGACGCAAATCCAAGAAAATACCCGCACCACCCTCGCCTTGTGCCTCTTAGCCGGCGCCATCGCCACCGTCCTCGGCGTGCGAACCGCCAATTGGATTTCCCGACCAGTGCGACGCCTCCAAAAAGCCAGCCACAGTCTGGCAGATGGCCATTGGCAGCAGTGCTTCGAGACCGCCACCCCCATTACCGAACTGCAAGATTTGGCCGCCTCGTTCGATCGAACCGCCTTGCAGTTACAACAAGCCCTGGAATTTACGAAAACCGCACTGCAAGCCTCACAAACCAAATTTGCCAAAATCTTTCACAGCAATCCCGACGGTATCGCCATCCTCTCTTGGCCTGAAGGCCGCTATTTGGAAGTGAACGAAGCGTTTTTACGAGCCAACGGCTACCGCCGCGAAGACGTTATCGGCAAAACCAACTCGGAGTTGGGGTGGATGGTGCAGTGCGACCATATCGACGAGGCACAGCAATCCTTGCAACGAGACGGCTCCTTCCAACTGCTGGAAGTGAATACCCGTATTAAATCCGGCGAAATTCGCACTTTTCAAGTATCCGCCGAACGCTGCGACCTTAACGGACAGAGTTGTTTGATTAGCGTGTCTCGGGATATCACCGACCGCAAACGGGACGCCGATCGCCTCCAACAGAGCGAAGCCGCCTTACGCACCCGCAATCGCGAAATCGAAGCTATGTTCGAGGCGTTTCCCGATGCGGTGGTGCGACTGTCTGCCGACGGTACGATCCTCGACTGTTCTGCCACCCCGGAGGACGGACTCTCGAATCCTCGGGAGGAGGCCATCGGTCGATCGATTCGAGAAATTTGGCCCGAACCGGCCGCCCAAGCGATCGAATCTGCCCTTCAAAAAGCCCTGAAAACTGAGTCGGTAGTCCATCTCGAATTCTCTTTACCGCCGTCTCGGGGGGCGGGCTGCTACGAATCTCGCTTCGTGCAAGTCCGGGGAACGGGAGAAGTCCTGGTGGTGATTCGCAACATCAGTCACAGCAAACAAGCTGAAGAAGCTCTTCGCCAAAGCGAACAACGGTTTCGCAGTGCCTTCGATACCGCCGCCGTCGGGATGGCACTAGTCTCCCCCAACGGCCATATACTCGAAGCCAACGCCGCCTTGTGCCAAATGCTCGGCTACAGCGAAACCGAATTGCAACGGCTCACGGTTCGGGATATCAGCGCCACCGAGGATCTCGATATGGATCTCGAGTACGCTCGACGACTCCTTGAAGGCGAAATCGCCTATTACCATATCGAGAAACGCTACCTCCATAAGGATGGCGGTTTGGTGTGGGGCTTGCTGAGCGTTTCTCTGATACGGGACAGTCTCGATCGACCGCTCTATATTATTGCCCAGGTTCAAGATATTACCGATCGCAAAGTGGCCGATTTGGCATTACTCGAAAGCGAGCGTCGTTACGCCACCCTCGCGGAAATTTCCCCAGTCGGCATTTTTAAAGCCGATCCCCAAGGGATTTGTAGTTACGTCAACCAACACTGCTGCACCCTGCTGGGACGCTCTACCAGCAATCTGTTGGGTCGAGGTTGGATAACCCTGTTGCATCCCGAGGATCTCGAGATCGTCCTCGAGACTTGGCAGCAGGCGATGGAACACCAGCAAGTCTTTCAACTGGAATATCGGTTTCTCCATCCGGATGGAAAAACGGTCTGGGTGTGGGGCCAAGCGATGCCAGATGTTGACGCTCAGGGTCAACTGGTGGGATTCGTGGGAACTCTTACCGATATTACCGATCGCAAACAGGCCGAAGTGGCATTGCAAGAGGCAAAAGACGCCGCTGAAGCGGCCAACCAAGCCAAAAGTACGTTTTTGGCCAATATGAGCCACGAGTTGCGAACTCCCCTCAACGCCATTCTCGGTTTCGCGCAACTGCTGCGATTCGACGGCGAGACGACGCCCAGTCAACGGGAACGACTCGATATTATCAACCGCAACGGCGAGCATTTGTTGGAGTTGATTAACGACGTTCTCTCCATCTCGAAAATTGAAGCCAATCGCGTGACTCTCGAGATCGATGGTTTCGATCTCGAGTCGCTGCTGGCTCGACTGCGAGAACGGTTTGCGTTGCAGGCGCAGGCGAAACACCTGGATTTTACAATCGATCGCGCTCCCGAGGTTCCCCGATCGATCCGAACCGATCGCCGCAAACTGGAACAGGTTCTGACGAATCTCCTCGGAAATGCGTTTAAATTCACGGACACGGGAGGCGTGACCCTGCACCTGTGGCGCGAAACCTCCACCTCGGAGGGGGAGAAACTCGCCTTCGAGGTGGCCGATACGGGATGCGGTATCGCCGAACAGGAGGCGTTAACGGTGTTCGATCCCTTTGTTCAGTCGGAAAGCGGACGGCGATCGCAACAGGGGACGGGGTTGGGATTGGCCATCGGTCGCCGCTTCGTGCAGTTGATGGGAGGCGATATGACCCTGACGAGCCAACTGGGAATCGGAACTCGGGTTCGGTTTGACATCGCCCTCGATCGATCTTTCCCCCCTCCAGACGCCGAGGGCGATCGATCGTCTCGCGACGCTTCCTCGACAGCAGCGGTGGTGGGTTTGGCGCCCCACTGTCGGCCCTATCGTATTTTGGTGGCAGACGACACCTCGGACAACCGACTGTTACTCTTACAATGGCTCGAAGCGGTGGGATTCGAGACCCTCGAAGCCAGAGACGGCGAAGCGGTGGTTCGTTGCTGGCAAGAAGACGCCCCGGATCTGATTTTGATGGATTTGCGAATGCCTCGCCTCGACGGTTACGAAGCCACTAAGCGCATTCGCACCCTGGAACGCCGTTTCCTTCAGCGGCGGCGGACTCCTATCGTGGCCACCTCCGCTAACGCCTTCGAGTCGGAACGCCGTCAGTGTTTCGCCGTCGATTGCGATGAGTATATTCGCAAGCCGATTACGTCTGCGGTTTTGTTTGCCATCATCGCTCGTTATCTCGATGTGGAGTACGTTTATGAGGGAAACGGGTACGAGGGAAACGGGTACGAGGGAAACGGGTACGAGGAAAACGGGACGGTAGAGGGATCGAGGGAGTCGAGTTCTTCGGGAAGTCAACGCTTGCGGGAGGCTCTGGCGACGATGCCACAGGCTTGGTTGCAACAGCTCGATCGCGCGGCGGCGATCGCAGATGAGTCGCAGGTTCGTCGGTTGCTGGATAGGGTTTCGATCGAGGATCTCGACGAGAGGACGGTGTCGCTGCGCAAAGATTTGATTCGCGATATGACGCAACTCGTCGAGGATTTCCGCCTCGATTTAATCCTCGATCTCCTGCAACCGTTTCTCGATCGCACTTAGAGCCTCGCGTATTAGCCGCCCACGGGGGTTTTCGCTTCCGCCAGGTTCTGGGCTTTTTCTAACAACAATTCTGTCGGCGCGTTCGGCTCGAGAAAGGAAAATAGGTGTTTGTACCGCAACTTACCCTGTATATCTAACAGAAATTGCGCGGGTAAGGGAGCGCCGAGGGCTTGGCCGACACGATAGGCTCGAAAAACCTTACACTCGGAATCGCTCAACAAAGGGAGTTTTAAACCTAAGTCGCGCACCACTATTTTACTTTGTCGGTCGTCGGTGCTGGTTATCATCAACACTTCTATCCCCAGCTCTTGAAACTTTTCGTACTGCTCGTTCAATTGCACGATGTGGGGAAAGCACAGGGGACAGTATTGTTTCTCGGTAAAAATCCGCGTAAATGCCAAGAGGACGGGCTGTTTGCCCCGATAGTCCCGCAGGTGAACCCGCCGTCCGTTGGTGATGTCGGGTAACTCGAAATCTGGAGTCCCCACTTCGTAATAGGATTGGTTCGTGGCGGGGAAGGGAAGAAAGTTTTTGAAAAATCGCGGCGTCAGCAAGCCGCGAAAGTCGGTCGATGTGAGTTGAATTGATTTCAGCATGGTGGATTCCCCTTTTCGATTAAATTTTACAACCCATATTTGGGTTTTTTCTTGGCTTGAATGGGGCGTTGTATTGGATTCTTAAAAAATAACTGTAATTGTCTGAATTGACGAGGGGGGTTGTATTGATTTAAAAAACAATTTCAGGGGTTAGGCAGTTGTCGGTCCAGAAACCCGGTTATTGATTTAAAAAACAATTCAAGAAACCCCAGCGCGATCGCCGCTCGTGAAGATAACGGGTCGCGTTGGGGTTTCCCACGCTCGAAAAGTCTACGCTCAAAGCGTTTCGAGCAGTTCGCTTTGAAACGATCGAACTAGATCGCGGCGAAGTATTCTTTGGAACCCACGGGATCGGGTTTCATGGTGCGTTCGCCAGGCGTCCAACCAGCGGGGCAAACTTCGTCCGGGTGTTCTTGGACGTATTGAATCGCTTGCAGGGTACGCAGGGTTTCGTCTACGTTGCGACCAAAGGCCAGGTTGTTGATGGTGGCGTGTTGGACGATGCCGTCTTTGTCGATGAGGAACAGACCGCGCAAGGCCACGCCCGCATCGGGGTCGAGGACGTTGTAATCGGAGCTGATTTCTTTTTTGAAGTCGGACACCAGAGGATAGTTCAGGTCGCCGACACCGCCGGATTTGCGATCGGTTTGAATCCAAGCCAGGTGAGAGAATTCGCTATCGCAGGAAACACCCAGAATTTCGGTGTTCAGTTTGCTGAAATCTTCGTAGCGATCGCTGAAGGCGGTGATTTCCGTCGGGCAAACGAAGGTAAAGTCTAAAGGATAGAAGAACAGAACGACGTATTTGCCGCGATAGTCAGACAGTTTAATGGTTTTGAATTCTCGATCGACCACCGCCGTGGCGCTGAAGTCAGGGGCGGCTTGACCGACACGAAGGCATCCTTCTTGAGTCATTGATAGTTTCTCCTTTTATGGGGTTCTCCAAGGCTGATGGCTTCGATCGACTGCTCGATCGAACCTTGCGTTCGCAACCCTTTCAGTTACGAACTGTTACAACTCTATCATAGTCATAACGATTTTGAGATATTTTTTCGATTTTTTAGGTGGCGTCTAGAGCTTTCAGTATCCCTCTCGTCCGTCCGTTAGTTTAACGAGGCGGGAGGCAAGAGCGATTTGAGAAAACCTTAAAACCCCAGAGCGCGATCGCCGCAACAGCCTCGAACTGACGCTCAGTCAAGAATTACAGCAACCGCACTCTGGGGGGTGTCACTTTTAAAGAAGTGGCTCGGGTCGGACTTGAACCGACGACCTTGGGCTTATGAGTCCCCTGCTCTGACCAACTGAGCTACCAAGCCGTTTTTTTCTCAGGCGTTTTCTACTATAACAGATTTTTTCGGGTTGTGAAGGGAAATCGGGAAATGTAAATTTAGGTTAAGTTATAGTTGCCATAACCGAAAATTATGTTAGTTTAAATATCGAACACTGTAGAGCGAAAAAACAGCAAGGTTCGCTCGAATCGGGAAAGAGACAACGGCTCAGTGTTCGTCCCGCTGGTTGTCTTGTCGCTGCACTCCAACCTGTACCGCCGCCCATGAGTGGTACGCCCGCCCAGTGCGGAGTTAAACCATACCTGAAGTCCGGAAAGACCAGACGATGCAGGATTTTGAATGTGGAGTCCCCAGTGATCGCGTGTAAACCTTATCGTCAGATAACGTTACTGTTTGGTTAATTGCTGGACCCCTATTCCTTCGACCGCCCGCTTGTTCGGGGTGGCACTAGAAACAAACCTATCTCAACAAAGGGTCTGGTGCTGATTCGGTTGCTCCCCAAAACCGCCCGCCTCTAACGCCGTAGAACTGGAGTTACTCGATTTGTCGAGCTTTGGCATCGGGGTGGGCGAGGGGAGGACACAAGTAGCACGGCAAGCCGTCCGTGCGAGGTCACTGTAGGCTCGGAAGGCGCGAAGACGGAGCGTCGCCGAGAAGCTAAAACTATCGATTATTCGTTGAACAACCTATCGTTTTGTATATAAGAGCCTAGCTGTCTCAGCTAGGCTCATCGCGTTGTAGTGGAAAAACCTGGGAGGAAAACGGGGAAAGTCAAGAAAGCCGCGAAGACCATCGCGATCGCCTTCGGATCGCAATAGGATAAAAAGAGAAGAAAAGCGTACAGCAGAGAAAGGGACCAAACCTGATGGGGAGAGCGGAAGCGTTAGCGCGTCAGTGGCGATCGCGCCTAGAGCGAGAACATCCCGATCGAGCGAGCCAAACCTACGAGGGTATTGTGTGTTGGCTGCTCGGGAGCGATCGCGATCGCCTCGACGAGTTCGACGAGGCGCGACGCCAAATCGCCGAACAATCGATGGAATTTCGCTACGACATCCTGCGTCAGCGATATCTCAACGTTTCCCCAGAAGCCGGATACCGCCATCTCGTGCGACGCTTAGGAAGTTTGGTACTGCTGCGCAACAAAATTCGCACCTGGGTGGCGCTGAGTCGGGACCGACGGCGTACCGTAGTGGACGTGGTGCAAGAAGTGATCCAAGAAATGCTCGATAGCGATCGATACCTGCGCCGAGAAATGGATCGAATCGCCGCCTGTACCGACAGTTCCCGTTGGCGAAACGCCCTCGTCCTGGCGAGTTTGGAAGAATACTGTCTGCGTCCGGTTCGCAACCAACCATTACTGGTGTATCGCTTCGTCAACTACCTGCGGCGAGCGCAGCGGGGGGGGTTGACGCAAGTTCCCACCGCCGAACTCGTGCGGTTGGTGTCAGCAGAAGTCGCCCCCTCCGACAGCGACGATACCGTTAACCTCATCGACGCCCAAACCCTAGAGCGATACGATAGCGATCGCATCTGGGAAGAACAGCAAACCTTACGAGATCTCGTCGCGCGGGAGTTCGCCCAATACCTCAAAGAAAACGTCAGTTCCCTAGCCGCCCAATGGCTCACCCTCTATCTTCAAGGATATTCCCAAGACCACATCGCCAAGCAACTCGACGTTCCCGTTAAAGACATCTACCGCCTGCGGGAAAAAGTGAGCTATCACGCCATTCGCGTCTTTGCTCTCAAACAATCTCCCGAATTGGTAGCCAATTGGTTGAAGATCTCCTTACAAGACCATCAATTGGGCTTAACCCCCAACCAATGGCAACAATTCCTCGAGCGACTCAACCCCCAACAGCAACAAATTCTCGAACGCTTGAAAGCTGGAGAGACGCCCGATCGCATCGCGAACAGTCTCGATCTCAAAACCAGTCAAGTGATGGGAGAGTGGAGCAAACTCTACCTCAGCGCCCAGCAAATCCGTAATTCTACGGAATAAATTCCTGTCAGACCCAGAAATAAAACTTAAGATAAGGAGAGTTTGGCCGATCGCGATCGAACGGGGGACTCCCATTCTGCCATCCCGTCAAAGCCGCCTATTTTGAAGTTCCCAGTTCTTTTGACTTGCCCCTGAACCATTTTGGTCTCAGAAGCCTGTTGCATTCCCCCTGCGATCGCATCCTAGCCATTCAGGAGTCATCGGCGTGCGTCTGTCCCAGCTTGGAGGGTGTCCCCTCCGTGAATTCTCGTATGAGACTTCCATGAACTCCGATTGGATTTTCAATTCCATTGACAAACTCATTCCCTTTGAAGTTTGTCTGTACCATCAAGCCATTCCTCTTTCAATGGAAGGGAGCCGCATTTATCTAGGCATGGTCGATCCCGACGACACCGCCGCCCTCGAATACCTACGTCAACTCCTGAGCTATCTCAACTGTTCGATCGTTCCTCAAAGCATTTCCGCCCGCGAACATCAAGCCATTCTCTCCGCCTATCTCAACCACACGACCGATAGCACCCCCGATCGCGAACCCGTTCGAGAGGAGGACACTTCAGAAACTCCAAAAATCTCCCCGGAAATTCCCCCTTTAAAAATTCAAACGCGATATCTCGCCAGTCCCGTGAATTTTTTAGCCGCCCTTCCCCCCGCTCAAATCGTTCCCGAATTACTCGCCCGAGTGTTGATGGGTGGAATCGGACGGTTGCATTTCGCACGGAAGGAAAATAGCGGACGAATTTTGTGGAGTCAAGACGGCGTTCCTCAATCAGTACTCGACGACTTACCGCTCGAAATTTTTCAAAGCATTATTAACGAACTCAAACGATTTGCCGATTTACCACTGCTTCCCGTCCGCCAACAAAAAGAAGTCGAACTCGAGCGTCTCTACAACGGGACGCGGGTGTTGCTCAAACTGCGAGTCATGCGCGGAAAACACGGCGAAGAGGCGACGTTACAAGTTTTACGAGGGGCAGCGTTAAAGTTTTACAACCAACAAAAACTTATCGATCTCAGCCAAGAAGTTCTCCTCACCGCCCAAACGCTGCAAAAAAAGCTCCAAGAAATTCGTTTCGCCTACGAGCGCAACCCCAGCCTCTCTCATAAAACCTTGGAAGTTTTGCCCGCGTTAACGCAAGTTCTCCAACGAGTCGAGGAAGAAATGTCGACTTTGCGCGATCGCCCTTGAGATTTTCCAGCGGTCTCCTCGTTTCCCCACGAGTTTCTCGCAGCATCGCTGTTCCGTAGAGTGCGAGACTGACTCCATCGCGATCTCAAACAGCAGTTTTTCTAAACGCTTCAGACTTAGGCAAAAACTTGGTCAAACACGAGATTTCATTATTTTAGTGCGAAGGTAGAACCGATGGAGTACGAGCGATCGAGGAGTTGAAGAGACTGTTGGCAAGGATAGGATGCCGACGAACGGGCAGAAAATTCGGTAAAATAACAGTACAACTGACTGAAATTCGTTGTCGTATCGAGAACTGCACTAGAGAAATTCACCTATTCATCGATGAATTTCAACAGATTTAGACCCTCAATGATAGCTTCAATAGTCGCTTGAAACGTTAAATCTTCAAGACAAATTGGTTCTGTTTAGGTTAGTTTGTTTCCTATGGCACGTTGTAAAGAGTTCGAGAGAGAATACGTATTAGAAAAAGCGATGACAGCTTTTTGGTTATACGGATACGAAGGCACTTCCATTCAAATTCTCGTGCAGAGTACGGGAGTACATCGAGGAAGTTTATACGATACCTTTGGCGATAAGCGATCGCTCTTTTGCGAGGTTCTGCACTATTACGATAAAACCACGATCGGCTCCGCTATACAAGCCTTAGAATCCCCGAGCGCCTCCCTCGCGGATTTGATATATTTTTTTAACGGCGTCGTAGAATATAGCCTGTGCGATCGCGATGCAAAAGGCTGCTTTCTCGTTAACTCAGCTATTGAATTTTGCCCCCAAGACTCCGAAATCTCAGAGATAATTTCATCGATTTTCCAGCGTATTGAAAGAGCGTTTCAGAATAGCTTAAAAAACGCACAAATAAAAGGAGAAATATCTCAATCTCGAGACATCGAAGCCTTATCAAAATATTTAATTTCGAGCTTAAAAGGCTTGCGCGTCACCGCAAAAATCGATCCGACACGAGAATCCCTCGATCGCATCAATCGATCGATTTTCGCCACGCTGCAACCGACGCAAGCCGACTCTCAACTTCTCGAGACGAACCTCACTCAAAAATCGACGTGACGGCGTTCGCCCATCCCTGACATCCGTGGCTGGGGGCGACTTCCCAGCCGCGATCGCTCAATTGAGGATGGGGACGTCCTAACATATCGGGGACGACGATGGCACGATCGACCGTTTCCAGCAGTTCCAAATCGTTAGGGCTGTTTCCCAACCCCACCGTCACCAATTCTTCTGTATCGTGACGAAATCGATCGATCAGCCAGCGCACCGCCTTTCCTTTCCCCGCATTTTTCCCAATCAAATGAGAAAAGCGATCGCCCACGACAACACGACAACCCACCGTAGCAACCGCTTCCTCAAGGGTTTTCGGATAAAGATCTTTCGGCGTCACGAACGGTTCCGTAAAATCGCGAGCTTTCGCCCGTTCCGCATCCTCACCAAACAATCCCGTGAATTCCCCCACCTCGTCAAGACTCAAATCGCCCAAACCGCGAAGTTCCTCACCCAAGCGAGTCGCCACCTTCGCCAACTGCTGGCGGGCTTCGGAATAGGTCAAGCCAAAGCGTTTGAGGTGATATCCCTCCCAAGTATCCGTATCAGAAACCTCGAAGCGATCGTCGCCTCGCGCCACGAACACCCCGCTTCCGTTTTCCACAATAAAGGGATCGTTTAAGCCAATTTGTCGGCGCAACAGTTCCACCTCCGCCCGAGTTTTACTCGTTACGGGAATCACGGGTATTTTGCGATTTTTCAACTCCTGCAACACCGGAAGCGCTGCCTCGTAGCGATAATCCTCAGAATTGAGGAGCGTTCCGTCCAGGTCAGTAAACACGATAAAAGCCATAATCTTTAGTAAGACACTCAAAATTTAAAACCAAAATTTAAAACCAAAATTTAAAACCAAAATTTAAAAATTAAAAAAAACATACCTCATCATCCCCTCATCCCCTCACCTCATCATCCCCTCATCCTCTCTCACCATATCCCGCGCTGTCGCAAAGGTGGTTTGACTCTCTGCATCGCCCACCCAACGCCAATGCCAGGGTTCGTAACTGACACAGGGATGAGTGCGAGGAAAAGATAACTCGAACCCGTATTCTCCCGCGTGGATGCGCAGCCACATTCCCGCCATCGACATTTCAAAGTGGGGGTGAACGTCGTATTCTGGGGCGTTGGCGTCGCCGATATCGATCGCGTATCCCGTATGGTGTTCGCTGTATCCCGGCGGTGCCGAGACTCGCGCCCGTTGGGAGAGACTTTGACCCCGTTGGCGGGCGCCACCGAAAAACAGGCTGTATTGCGTCGAGCGATCGCGAAAACCCGAAAGCGGAACCAACTGCACCCCATCGCGGGCGGCCGCTTGCTGCATCGCCAGGAAACTGGCGGCGGCGGGAGCGCGTAAAGATTGACCGTTTCCTACCGACACGAGATCCCGTTGGGGCGCTTCGGGATAGGGAAAATGGCCGTACATGGAGGCGGCGGAAGTCACCGAACAGTCTAACTTCGGTTCCGCTGT
This sequence comes from Baaleninema sp., assembly GCF_049974805.1. Classification (NCBI taxonomy): domain Bacteria; kingdom Bacillati; phylum Cyanobacteriota; class Cyanophyceae; order Oscillatoriales; family Oscillatoriaceae; genus Baaleninema; species Baaleninema sp. The sequence continues at coordinate 72,858 of NZ_JBNGCO010000003.1, read as the reverse complement.
GGGAGGTGAGGTTACGTCCGTGAGTGGGGCGGTAGAGGGAGAACTCAGTTGAGCGGTGGCGATCGATGGGGAGAGTCCCCAAATCGAGAGCAGAGCAACCGTCATCTGACAGGCGCGATCGACCCAAGCCATAACGTTTCGTCCGATGCGTTTGGGGTCATTGTACTGGAAGCCTATGCCGAATGCGAACTGCCAAAAAAAGGACGCGCCGCAGCGCGTCCGAACCGTTAAGTTTTGGGAGTTTTGAACTTGGACAAAATCGATTACAACCGAGCTTTAATGGCGGCTAACCGTTCGACCCCTTCAAACGCATAACGTTCGTAGCCGTTGCGTTGAATCAACTCTTCCATATAGCGAACGCGAGAGGCGGGGGCGGGGTGCGTCGAGAGATAGGGAATCGTTGGCCCTCGTTGCTGCTGGCGTAGGGTTTCCATGAAGTTTCGCAAGCCGTCGGCGGCGTATCCCGCACTGTTGATGACGCGAGTTCCCACAATATCCGACTGACGTTCCTGTTTGCGGCTGTAGTCGAGACTGACGAGGGTTCCCAACAAGTCGCCGAAGGGAATTTCGCGGGCGAGGTTGGAGAGGAGGTTGTTGGTGACGATGCGTTGGAAACCGTGGGATAAGACAGCATGACCGACTTCGTGACCCAGGAGTCCGGCCAGTTCCGCTTCCGATCGCGCCGCTTGGATGGCGCCCGTGTTGACGAAGACTTTACCGCCAGGAAGGGCGAAAGCGTTAAGGGTGTCGTCGCGAACCACGTAAAACTCGTAATCGAATTCGTCCCGTCCCATGTACTGAGCGACATCTTGACCGATTTCGTTGACGTAGGTGAGAACTTCAGGATCGTCCAGCATGGGAAGTTCTTGTCGAATTTGAGAAGCCACTTGGTCGCCGAGGTTGGATTCCCCTGCAATCATCAACTGGGCGAGGTTGATGGCTTGGAAAATCGTCGAGGTGGTGCGTCCGGTCAAGACGCCGACGGCTAAGCCTCCGAGACCGCGCAGGGCGATGTTTTCGCGGATTTTGCGCCGAAAGCTGCGGAGATAGCGATCGGAGAGATCGGTCATTTCCTCAGCTTTGGGGTGGTCGGGGTTGACGATGGCGAACTCGCGGGCGATGATGGCGGCTTCGAGGCGCTCTCCTTCTTCGCGGAGGGTTTCGGCTAAGAGTCGCGCCAGGTCGTAGGATTGGGGGAAGCGAGTCGTTGCGTCTTCCAGCATGGCGATCGCTTCTTCGGTGCGATCGTTTTCGATGAGGGATTCAGCGATGAGGGCGTAAGGGGGGGCGAATCCGGGGGCTTCTTCGAGAAGCAATTCTAAGGAGGCTTCGACTTGACTTTCTCGATCGTTGGCTAAGCCGTCCTGAACGTTGTCCCAGTAGACACTTGCGGCGGGTGAAAGTTCCTCTTCCGTGACGGGTTCGGCGATTTGGATTTCGCCTTGGCTGGAAAAGGGGGGTTTGACTTGGCGATAGAGTCGTTCGGCTTCGGCGAGGTTTCCTTGGAGGTAGAGACGATCGGCTTGGGCGAGAATTTCTTCGTCTCGGGTCAAGGACAACGAACCGCTAGAGGGGGCAGAAACGCTGGCGGGATCGGGTTTGCTGGCGGTGGGAGAAGCAGCGTCTAGGTCGTAGACGCTGAGGCTGTAGCGTCCCCGTCCTCGGGCGTCTCTGGCGTTGGCGACGATGCGATAGGTTCCGCTGGTGGGAAGGGTGACGGTGAGTTCGGCGTTGGTGTCGTTGCGGGTGCGATCGTCGTTTTCCCCGAGGGGGCGATCGTCGGGTCCGAGAAGGATGAGGTAGGTGTCGAAATCCCGGCTTTCGAGTTGGATGCGGACTTCTTGTCCGGCTCGTCCTTCAAAGCTATAAACGTCGAACCGACTGCGATCGCGCAAGACTTCATCGCTGTTATCGAGGGTTCCGTTTTGTTGGAAGATTTGACGTTGAGCGATTTGTGGGGCGTTAGTATCAAAGCGATCGCCGTTTAAGGCTTTTTGGGATTTGTCCGTCGCGATCGTCACGTCTGACACCGGATAGGTTTTTAAACTCAGAGATTTGTGGGGGTGCAGTCTCAGAGCGTTTTCGCTGGGCGTTGCGGCGACGACGCCTTTGAGTAACAGGGGAATGTTGGGCAAAAATAGGTTTAAACTGAGAAAAAATGCCGTTCCTAAAAGAAAGCAGAAAAAGTTGCGTAGGCGTTTCATGGTTGGAATGGGTGAGGAATTTTGGGGGCGAAAATAGAGCGAACAAGCGATTGAAAACAGTGGAAATTCTTGGCGTCGGCTGGTTAGATTTCGAGAGGGGCGTTGTCGGGGCTGGTTAAGACCCTATCCAATTCAAGTTATTAAACATAGATGAAAAAACACTTAAAAATGTTTCGCAGCCAGGAGCAAACGCTTTGCATTTTACCGAGTCAAACTCGGAATTTCAGGACTTCGATCGATAATCTTTAGATCTTTTTCTGGGCAGCGATCGCACCGAGACCTACTCTTCGCCCCTCGATCTCAAGTCTGTCGAGAATTAGATGAATAAATTCTATTTTGTCAAGATATCGGCGCGTTTTTTAATAAAAATTAACAAAACAACGATCGATCCCGATCGCAGCCTAGCCCAGACAGCAAAGGATCGATCGCCCGTTTGAGACAATTTTGCGATCGGTCGTCGTCTTGTCCGAACTAGCGTTGGCGGGAATAGATGCCAACGAGTTCCCCTTGGGCGAGAACGTGACCTTCCATCGCCTCGAGAACCTTCGCCTTCGTCACCCCCGCCTCGAGACCGAGGGTCGTATCCAAAGCGTACAGCTTAAAAAAGTAGCGGTGGGTTCCGCCCGGAGGACAGGGGCCGCCATACTTCTGTTTGCCGAAATCGTTTTTGCCAAACCTGCCGTTGGGCGCTCTTCCCTCCGCAATTTGTCTCGTGTCCGAGGGAATATCGAAGACCACCCAATGGACGAAAGTGCCGATGGGGGCGTCGGGATCGTCCACAATCAAGGCCAGACTTTGCGTTCCTTCTGGGGGGGCTTCCCAGTTTAACGGCGGAGACAGATCCTGTCCGTCGCAGGTGTATTTTTGGGGAATAGCAGTATTGGCGGTGAAGGCAGTGCTGGTAAGGTTCATATCTGGTAGGGTTTCATCTACAGTGTCGAGGGTGGCACGGTCGCCACTGGCTTCGCAAGCGGTGAGCATTAAGCCCGTCAGCGCGAAGAATTTCAGGGTTTGGCGGCGAGAGAGCATGAGACTTGAGAAGGCTGGAAGGGGTCGGTTAAAACCCGTTTCGATCGCCATCTTAATCGCCTCCAGCCCGTAGGGAGGGAAACAAATTTACCTTTCACCACACTAGAGACAGAGGACATAGAGGTTCTGGGATTGGGAAAACGATCGCTCTCGGTTTGAACCTCCGAGGCCAGATCGGCTTCAAAATTGAGATACCCTGTAAAACGTCGTCTTGAAGGTTGGGTTAGGCGTGAAGCTACTGTGCTTGAGTAACGGTCATGGAGAAGACGCGATCGCCGTGGGGATTTTGCGTCGCCTCCAACAACATCCCCAAGCCCCGGAACTGGCAGCACTTCCCCTCGTGGGAGAAGGTCGCGCCTATAACGACCTCGACGACGTGCCGATTGTGGGGCCGGTCAAGAAAATGCCCTCCGGCGGATTCGTCTATATGGACGGACGTCAACTGTGGCGAGACCTGCGTGGGGGCTTGGTGGGACTGACCTTAGCCCAGCGGCGGGTAGTGCGAACCTGGGGACGGGAAGGGGGCGCGATTTTAGCCGTCGGCGATATCGTTCCCTTGTTACTGGCTTGGATGAGTGGCGTCAATTACGCCTTTGTGGGAACAGCGAAATCGGAATATTACCTACGAGACGATATCGGCCTGTTACCGCGACGCACTTGGTTTGAAAAACTCGAAAGTTGGTCGGGGTCGGTGTATTTGCCCTGGGAACGCTGGCTGATGACCCGAAAACGTTGCCGTGCCGTATTTCCCCGCGATGGCTTGACAACCCGTTACTTACAAAAATTCAACGTTCCCGCTTACGATTTGGGCAATCCCATGATGGACGGGTTGGAAGGGGAACCCGTCAGCGAGGAGGAAGAAACCAATCGGGTGTTGACGGTGGCGTTGATGCCGGGATCGCGATCGCCCGAAGCCGAAACCAACTGGGAACAAATCGTCAAAACGGCGGCAATTTTACGAGACAGCCAATCGAACCGCGCGATCGCCTTTTTAGCCCCCATCGCCCCCGGACTCGATCTCGATCCCTTCTGTCGCGTCCTCGAAACCTACGGTTGGCAATCCGCCGAACGCAAATCGTCCCTGACCGCCTCCGATCCCGAGGCGCGAAGCTTCAGTCAGGCCAAAGCAACCCTCATCCTCACCCAACGGGCTTTTGCCGACTGTTTGCGCCGTGCGGACGTGGCGATCGCGATGGCGGGAACCGCAACCGAACAGTTTGTGGGATTGGGGAAACCCGCCATCGCCCTACCGGGAACCGGACCGCAATACACCCCCGCCTTTGCCGAAGCTCAAAGCCGCCTGTTGGGGCCGTCGCTGATTTTGCTCGATCGCCCCGAAAAAATCACCGATGTCGTAGAACAGTTACTCACCGATCCCGACTGGCTGCAATCCATCGCTGAAAACGGCCGTCGCCGCATGGGAGAACCCGGCGCCAGCGATCGCATCGCCGACTATTTAATACAACTTTTGCTCGATTAGGGATTTCGATTAGGGATTGGCGAAAGTATTAATTTCCCCATTACCGATAGCCCGTCCCGGCGGCGTGCGAGGGACTGAAAACTGTTGAGGCGGCGCAGTCGGATAAGCGTAAGGCGTCGCCGAAGGCGTCGTCGCCCCACCGGAAAAACCCGTTCCCGAATTCACTGAAAACGGATTTCCCGTCGTCGGCATTCCGTTGAGGTTGCCGTTGAGGTTATCGTAAGGATTGACGTTGTCCGCCGTTGGAGAAGTCGCCCCAAACGTCGGCCGTCGATACGTCGGCGTCGGAACCGTCGAAGGAGAGGGAGTCGGCGTTCCGTTGAGGTTGAGGTTGCCGTAAGGATTGGCGTAGGGATTGGAATTGCCGCTATTATCGTCGGACTCGGGAACTCCCGCGTTGGGATTGTAGGGATAGCCTGTAAACTGCGGTATCGACGAACCCGGCGGCGTCTCTTCAGAAGACTGCGGGAACGGCGCCGGAGTGGCGAACAAAGGTAGCGTTTCCGCCGAGGTCGCCCGTCCGTCTCGGTTCGTCTCGGCAGCATTCCCCTCGTCCGTGTCGTTGTTTTCTCGGCCGTTCCCAGTATTTGCCGAGGGATTTTCAGAGGGATTTTCAGCAGAGTCCTCCGCTTCTGCGGAATGCTGGCGGCCGTTTTGGCCGAAACTGGGGAGGGTCGATCGATCGGCATCCAACTGCAAAAAGTTTGCCAGGGTGTCGTTTTCTCCCGAGTTGGTATCCCTCTCCGTCGCGGGAGATAAAAAGAAGTTAGACCCAGCAGCGTCCTGGGATGGGGCTTCTTCCTCGTCCGACGCGCCAAACAAGCCAAAGGACGAGAGATCTAAGGCAAAAACGTTACCGTCCGAGGCATCTTCGGAATTCGACGAACTGCCGGGAAGTTCGTAATCTGACGAGATCCTCTCGATTAATCGATCGATATTTTCCCGGCGGGCTTCAGCGGCGTTACTTTGACGAGAACCCGAAGCGGGTGTCGGGGCGGGGGATGCCTCCGCCATCAAACTCCGAAGCACATCAGAACTATCGATATCCGCCGCAATTTGGGCGTCTTCGTGTGACAGCTCTCCTTGCCATTCCGAACCGGTTCCAGAAAGCTCGGTGTCGTTGTCTGTTTCTGCGTTCGTATTGTCCGACGAGTTCAGGCGTTTGGCATATTCCCAACCCACCCCGAGGACTAAGGCAACCCCCACGGCGGACAACCACACCGACGGACGCGCCAAGGAACGCAATCGAGCGCGTAAGATGTGGATCGAATTCGGAAGATGTTTAATGGGCATCTTTTTATAGTGAGCCGCGAAGCGGCGAGCAGTGAGTTGTCAGTGGTCAGTTTTGAGGGATGTGTGGGAAGTTCTCAACTGTAGTTTTGAAGGGCGATTGCAGTTGTGACGATCGAATCGCACGCTATCGCTTCTATTGTATCTGTTCTTGAGGGGTCGCATTACAGGGAACGGAGAAGAGTGGCGATGAGATGACCGGATAATGTGATGATGTGAACTTCTCTCCTCACCCCATCACTCCATCCCCTGGCCTGCTTTAAGATAGATGTCTAGCTCGTAGCCTCGTCCTCGCTGGAAGTTTAATGACTCGTTCCAAACTCGACAAACTGTTTTTCTATCTCAAGCCGCACTGGAAACAGGCGGTGTTGGGAACGATCGCCCTCCTCATCGTGAACGCCTTGGGAGTATATATTCCCTGGCTGATTCGCAACGGTATCGACGAGTTGCAAGTCACCTTCAGTTTCGATCGCGTTCAACGGTACGTCATTCTCATTTTCCTCCTCGCCAGCGTCATGTGGGGGATTCGGGTGGCGTCGCGGATGTTACTGTTCGGAATTGGGCGTCAGGTAGAATTCGATCTCAAACAGCGCATTTTCCAACATTTGCTGCACCTGGACGCCGGTTATTTTTCTAAAAGTACCATTGGCGACCTCATCAACCGCGCCACCAGCGATGTAGACAACATTCGTCGCCTGTTGGGATTTGCCGTTCTCAGTCTGTTGAATACGCTTTTCGCCTATGCGTTGACGCTTCCCGTGATGCTGTCGATTAACGTGAGACTGACGGTCTTGGCCTTGGCGGTGTACCCGGCGATGTTTTTCATCGTATGGCTGTTTAGCGGACGACTGCGAACCCAACAACTCGACGTACAAGAAAAACTTTCCCGCGTCAGCGAACTGATTCAAGAGGATATGAGCGGGATTTCTCTGGTGAAGATTTACGGACAAGAGAAGAACGAACAACGGGCGTTTCGTCACGTCAACGAACAGTTACTTGAAAGTAATTTGGCCTTAGCCCGAACCCGAACGATTCTGTTTCCCTTTTTGCAGGGGTTGGCGGGGGCGAGTTTGTTGGTGTTGCTGGCGTTTGGTGCCGGGAGTATCGCCGACGGCGCCATCGATGTCGGGGATTTCGTGGCGTTGATTTTGTACGTGGAACGGTTGGTGTTTCCCACGGCGTTGTTGGGCTTTACGCTGACGGTGTACCAACGGGGTGAGGTGAGTATCGATCGCATCGAATCGATTTTCACCACGGAATCGAAAATTCAAGAAGCCCCAGACGCCATCGCCCTTCCACCAGAGGAAGCCCTCGGACGCCTCGACGCCCGCCATCTCAGTTATACCTATCCCAGTGCGGAAACTCCGGCCTTAAACGATGTCAGTTTCGACATCGAACCGGGGGAAACCGTCGCCGTTGTCGGTTCGATTGGTTCGGGGAAATCTACCCTCGCCAACGCCATTCCTCGGGTGTTGGATATCGAAGCCGAACGATTGTTTCTCGACGGGTACGACGTGACGAAACTGCGGTTGCAGGATTTGCGAGGATCGATCGCCGTAGTGCCGCAAGATAGTTTTCTCTTCAGTACCACGATTCGCGATAACATCCGCTACGGCAACCCCACCGCCTCTCAAGCGGAAGTGGAACGGGCGGCGAAATTAGCCCAAATTCACGAGGAAATTCTCAACTTCCCCAAACAGTACGATACCGTCGTCGGCGAACGGGGAATTACCCTTTCGGGCGGACAGCGACAGCGGACGGCGTTAGCGAGAGCCTTGTTGACAGACGCCCCGATTTTGATTCTCGACGACGCTCTTTCCAGCGTGGACAATCAGACCGCCACGCGGATTTTGGAAGAACTCTCGGCGGGAACGCAGCGGAAAACGGTGTTGTTTGTCTCTCACCAGCTTTCGGCGGCGGCCACCGCCGATCGAATTTTCGTTCTCGACGAAGGTAAAATCGTGCAGAACGGCAGCCATAAAGCCCTTGTGGAACAGCCGGGATTGTATCGATCGCTCTGGGAAGAACAAAAACTCGAAGCCCTGTTGCGATAAGCGTTTTCCGAAGAGTCACGATTGGCGTTGAAGACAGGGGTTTGGGAACGAGCTTTCAAGGTTGAACCCACGCGACGAACAAACCGATTGCTGCCCCCGCTAAAATCAACTGCCACGTGGCGACTTTAAACCGCAACAGTGCCACCATCGCGGCGATGCCTATTCCGCCCGCTAATACCGATTTCCCAATCGTCTCCTGAGTGAGCGAGGCTTGAGCCAGGGGAATGGCGGCAGCGGCGATCGCACCGAGAACGGCAGGGGTGACGCCTTTTAAAAAGGCTTGAATCCAGGGATTTTCTCGCAATCGCAACCAAACGGGCATTGCCAACATAATGAAGGCAAAAGAAGGGAAAAACACCCCCACAGACGCCGCTAACGCCCCTAAAACTCCGGATACTTTATAGCCGACAAATGCCGCCGTCAGAACCACAGGACCCGGACTCAACTGCCCGATGGCGACGCCGTTGATGAACTCTTCTCGCGTCAACCATTGCAGGCGATCGACCACCTCGAATTCAATCAGGGGAATAATCACCAATCCCCCGCCAAAAATCAAACTGCCAACTTTCACGAAAAACCACACCAGAGGCAAGCCAAAAACAGCAATTCGTTCCCAGCCCCAGAAACTTTCAGAAACTAGAGTTTGGAGTACGTTTGAAGGCTTCGCCGTTCCCCAAACTGTCGGCAGCGTGGGCGTCAACCAAGCGGCGTTTGGTTTTTGGGGCGCGTATAAATACAAACCGAACGCCCCCGCCAACAAAAATAAAATTAAAACGTTAATTTTCGCCAGAAACATCAACAGAAAAATGGCGATCGAAATCGCCCAGCCCGCCCGATTTGAAAGCGTTTTTTTAGCTAATTTCCAACAAAAGCCAAACACGATCGCCGTGACGATGGGGGAAATTCCTAAAAATAACGCCTCGATTTGAGGCACCCCTTGAAACTGAAAATATCCCCAGGACAACGCCACCACAATTAGAAACGCCGGGGCGATAAAACAGAATCCCGCCACCAACGCACCCAGTTGCCCCGCCCGGATATATCCGGTGTAAATTCCCATTTGCGTCGAAGCCGGACCCGGTAACATCTGACACACCGCCAGTCCTTCTGTAAACTGCTGTTGCGTCATCCAATTTCGACGCACGACGGCTTCGTTATTAATCATTGCAATGTGGGCTTGGGGACCGCCGAAGCCGATGGTTCCAAGTTTTAAAAATACCCCGGCTAAAGAGACTAAACGCTCGAATAGCGTTGAAGATTCGGAGGTTTGTCGGTCGTTAGATGGAACGGTCATATGAAGTCTTTAACCCGTTTTTTGAATTGATTACTTTATAACTTAGGGAATTGGATTCGAGGAAACGTAATAAAAACTTTGATGTTTGTTTGCTGTTTTATTGGAGACTATTAAACGATCGACTGATAGCCATACTAAATACCTTTGTTCGAGGTTGAGTGTCACTTCTATTAATTTCCAAAATTGACTTAGGATTGCTATAATTTAAAGTTTAATTCTTAGTCGGAATTCAACCGGACGGACAAAATAGGCTTATCGTCGCCGCTCATCAACAAATTTCTCAAAGGCGTCTCCCTCATCGGGGGCATCTCAAACATGCAAATCGTCAGAAACCCGATATCCCGTCTCTTAGAGATACCGGGTTTTTCTAAGTGGATATTTTGACTTTCTTTGAAATGCCCCCCGTCCTCTGTCCGATGAAACCGTTAGGATCTTCGCGCCGCGACTGGGGTTGTTGAGAACGGCGATCGCAGGTAGAGGCCAGGCGCATCAAGGGGACAGAGTCGTTGGCGGGAGCGAAAACGGGAAGGTCACTGTAGTTTGGTCGTTGCTCACAGTTCCCGTTTCCGTGCGGGTTTCGCCCTGAGTGAGAATCGTCAGCTCGAAGGGAATCGGTTCTGAGGAGGTAGTACAGCGGGTAAACAGCGTCACAGACACTAAATATTCTCCTTCCGGCGCCTCCCCCGTCGGCCAAAATACGTTTTCGACGGGGTTTGAAGTGGAATTCATACATCCGGCGTTCGAGTCTACGTCTAACTGTCCTCCCGATGCCACAGAGGGATTCCCGAAAAAGGCCGTGTTCCCGTTAGGATCGGTGACGGCGAGATCGAGATCGTCGGTGGTCTCCCAGCGTAACGTCACCTGTACGTCTCCGGTCCCGAGAACTGGCTCGCTGTCGCTCGGCGCCGGTTCGGCAGGGATCGCGTCGAAACCGAGGAGTTCGCGGGTATTGGGATAGTATCGCGCCCAAGTCGTGACGTCAGGTTCCCCTCTCCATTGGTCGCGGCGCACGTCCACCGAGAGCAGGGGGGCGACGAGTCCCTCGTTTTCTCCCATGACGATGATCGAAACGTCGCTGACGACGATATCGGTATCGAACAGGCGTTGAACTTCCCCTTGGGCTAAGTCTTCCGCCCGTTGCAGCATTTGCACGTAGGATTCCCCGGCTTCCCGTTGTAAGGGAAGGTTGAGGCGTTCGGTGACGGCGAGGGCGGGGGGTAGGTCGATCGCCGTCGAGATCGTCCAGTTTACGGTTGCGCCGGCGATGAAGGCCGCGAGACCCCACGGTACGATTCGATTGACCAACACGGTTGTTTCTCCCTGATGTGAGGCGCTAACCTACGCCTGCGAACAGTTGCGCGATCTCGGTTTTTGGGGCGTCAGCTTTGGCGACGATCTCAACAATTTTATTGCGAGCGTCGGGACAAAACAACGCTTCGACACAAACGCGAGCGACTTTGGCGCGAGGAATGCTCCCCTCGAACAGGCTATCGGCGGAGCGCATGATGATGGGGGAGGCGCTGTCTTCGTTTTTCAAGCCGCCGGGACGGACGATCGTATAGGTCAAGCCGCTTGTTTGCAGGTATTCTTCGGCTTGTTTTTTCCAGTACAACACCAACCAGAACAGGTTGAGCGGATGGAAAAACTGCGACACGCAGAGGGAACTGACGAGAACAAACTGTTGGATACCCTTATCTCGGGCGGCATCGACGAGGTGTTTCGTGCCTTCGAGATCGACTTTGTAGGGACGGGTGGGGTCGAGGCTGGGTTGGGCGCCTGTGGCGCATAAGACTATGGTACTATCGCCGATGGCTTCGGGGAGGCTGTCCGGTTGGAGTACGTCTCCCGTGACGAGTTCGGCTTGGGGGGGAAGGAGATCTCGGGCGCGATCGAGGTTGCGCACGAGGGCGCGAACGGGGATGTCTCGTCGGACGAGTTCGGCGACGATACGACGTCCGGTTTCTCCGGTGGCTCCTGCGACAAATGCTTTCATGGTTTTGTCAGGTGAAATGACGTACCGTCGCCATTCTACTGCGATTTTTGGCGCTTGTCGGAGGCAGATCCTCCAGATCTGCCGGGTCGATCGATCGCCTTCACAACCGCTAAAATTGCTGAAGCGACCCCTCGAAGTCCTTCGTCAATTCTTTAAAAAATTTCGAGATAGCTGTATTTTTTTTTACAAAAAGTCGCGCGATCGTGCGGTTGACAACGATGCCGTTTTGTTGTGAATTCCTGAGTTCGATGAATTGCGGTGAAATCGCTGTGGCGACTGCGATGCCACAGCGTAAGGTTTTCAAAGAGATTTGTTAAAATTTCCGAGAAAACACTCATTGCATCCCTCGATCGAGCGAGTAACCTAGAAATAGGAGGGACTTATTTGAAAGTCTAGGTACGCCAACTCAGCACGCAAGGAAGCATCGACTATGCAGTCGTCTATTAACGAGCCGCAATTGGGCAGTCTTACTGCAACCGCCCTCGATATCGGGGATGCCGCTACAGAATCACTCGAGAGCGATCGCCTATTCTGGTTTCGCAGCCAGTTTACTGGGGTCATGGAAATGTACGCCGACGCCGACACCGTCGCCGATTATTTAGACGCACATCAGGGATGGTTTCCTCGCTGCGCGGCACCGATGCAAGTCAAACCCCTCAGTCCCAACGGCTACGCCCTCACCATCGGGCGTTTTGGCGCGTTAGGCTATCACGTGGAACCGAAAATCGGCTTGGAATTGGTTCCCCAACACGATGGGGTTTACGATATCGAAACCATTCCAATTCCCGATTATGTCGCACCGGGTTACGAAGTGGAGTTCCAAGCTCGTCAAATTCTCTCGAGGGTTGCGGATTCCGACGGCCGCCCCATTACCCGCGTTGAATGGCAACTCGATTTGGCGGTGGGGGTGTGTTTCCCGAAATTTATCTTGGCTTTGTCCCCTGCTTTGATTCAAAAAACGGGCGATCGTCTGATCGCGCAAATCGTTAAACAAGTTTCCCGTCGTCTGACTCACAAAGTCCAAGAAGACTTTCACGCTACACTCGGTCAAGACGCTCTCGAAACCTATCGCAAACTTCGTAAGGTTCGTACCAGTTTTTACTGTACGCCCGTGGTCGAAGCGGCGGCGAGTTAGACTGACTCGATTTGACGAATATTGTTACTTGAAGAAGTTGGCTTGAGTTGACCGTAAAAAAGCCGACTTTTGATAAAAAGCCGGGTTTTTCTTGGAATTCTAAATGAGATCGTATCGGTTCGATTTGGCAATTTCAAACCGTTCTCTAATTGCCCCAATTGTCAAATTCAGCCTGTCGAACGCCATCTATTCATTAAAAGTTATCGAGAATGCGCGAGACAATATCCATGCCCGTCACCGCTTGCCATGCAAACAAACCCACGAGCAGCGTGTTTGCAGCAATGTGCGTGTAACGCGCCCAGTCTTTTCCGTTTTGCATCAACGGCGCGAGAGAGGCAGAAATCGCAATTAATCCCGTCATCCCCAAACCGACGAGCAGGTGAGGTCCGAGGAACAATTTACCGTTGTTGATATAGGTGACTGCCATACCGCCAAGGGTGCCGAGAACCATTCCGGCTAACAGTAACGAGCCAATTTGAAAGTGTTTGGTTCGGAATTGTCCTTTGACTAACTCTTTCTTTTCTTCACCCGTCGCCGAACGGGTTTTGCGGACTTTCATACCTGTATAGCCCGCGTACAGGGCTACAGCTAACAGCACCCACATGAGTAGGGGATGCCCGAAATTTAACCAGGGTTTAATCGACTCGGGAATTAGCGAATCCATAAACAGATGTTCTCCTCTGTGCGGTTCGTAATAAAACTTAGCACAGTTACAAACTGTGACGGAACGTCTTATTGGGACAAAGTTCTAGATTCCCCTAATGCTGACAGGATTCGTCGCCCTCGAGGGGGGGGACGGGATCGTAACCGCCGGGATGGAAGGGGTGACAGCGCAACAGGCGACGCAGCGCCAGCCAAGCGCCACGCCACAGTCCGAACCGTTCGATGGCTTCGATCGCATACTGGGAACAAGTGGGACGAAACCGACAGGAGGGCATCGTCCAAGGGGAAATTAACAGGCGATAGGCTCGAATCAATCCCAGCAATAGGGCTTTTAGGAGGTTGTTTATCATCTATTTGTTGTCTCGATCGAGTCCGGTGGCGACTCGCGATCGTCTACATTAACAATATTGACATGACGCGATCGCAGAATTGATGGTCCTAATGGCAGCAGATATCGGCTTTTCCGAACTCCGCGTTCCCCTTTGGCTCTCCGGCGGACTCGTCTTAGTCTGGTTGGGGGTCATCCTCACCGTCGCCGAAAGCCTCTACCAGTTCAAACACACCACCTCGGAGGTGACTCGAAAAATCGTTCATATCGGGACGGGAAACGTCATTTTACTGGCGTGGATGTTTGAAATTCCCGCCTGGGTAGGGGTGGGAGCCGCTATCGTCGCGGGATCGATCGCTTTACTCTCTCACCGATTGCCGATTTTTCCGGGGATTAACGGCGTCGGACGCCAAAGTTGGGGAACCTTTTTCTACGCTGTCAGTATGGGCGTTCTCATTGGCTGGTTTTGGGAAATCGAACAACCCTATTACGCGGCTTTGGGTATTCTCGTCATGGCGTGGGGAGACGGACTCGCCGCCCTCGTCGGTCAAAATTTCGGCAAACATCCCTATCGGGTTTTCGGGATGAAAAAAAGCGTTGAAGGTACGCTGACGATGTTCGGCGTGAGTTATCTCGTCAGTACGCTGGTGTTGTCCGCCTCTGATGGTTCGATCGCACATATTCTCTGGATATCGGCGATTGTGGCAGCGATCGCCACGGGCTTAGAATCCTTCTCAAACTGGGGATTCGACAACTTCAGCGTTCCCGTCGGTACCGCAGCCGCCGCGTTTTTCTTACTGCAAATCATCTGAGAATTGACCATTGATAATTTCTCCCCTTCTCCCCTTCTCCCCTTCTCCGGAAGCTCTTTCTCGCCGAAATCTCATTGAAACGAAATGAAACGAGTGGTTTTAGTTCACGGCATTTTCAGACAGTCGCGGGTGTTCCGCAAACTGGCGTCTCGCTTGAAAACGCTGGGATATGACGTCACCGCCCCGGATTTGTACCATCAGTTCGGAGCGTTGAGTTTAACGGAAGTCGCCGAACAGCTTAAAAGTCACGACCCACTTTGACGACGGCGAACCCTTCGATTTGGTGGGGTTGAGTATGGGAGGGATCGTCAGTCGCTACTATTTGCAACGGTTGGGGGGACTCGATCGACTGCGGCGGTTTGTCGCCATCGCCTCGCCCCATTTCGGGACTTGGACTGCTTACGGTTTTCCGCGAACCACCGCCTTAGAAATGCGTCCGGGGAGTTTGTTGTTAGAGGATTTGAATCGAGATGTGGAATTGCTCGATGGCGTCGAAACCGTTTCGATTTGGACTCCTTGGGATTTTATAATCGTTCCCGCAAACAGCTGCTGTTTGCCTGTGGGAAAAACCGTCCGAGTCCATGTCTTTCCTCACGGGATGATGGCGTGGCACGATCGCAGCGTGGAGGCGGTCATCGCGGCGTTGTCAGAGAGTCGATCGCACCGCTAAACGGAAACCGCAAAATTCAGCAAATCCTAACCGTTTGGCAACCTTTGTCACTGAAGTAAATTTACAAATCGGTGAAAATACGAAGGATCGATGATAGTTTTGCCCTTGGTGCGAAGATTGGCTATGAATTACGATTTCGCCTTCACCTCCTTCGATACTTGGTTGCCTCACCAGACCTCTAACTCCAGCGACGAACTGCTTGCGGCGTTACATCAGCTCGATCGCCTGCCGCCGTCGTCCTTGTTGGTGCGTCGTTTGCGCGTCGATACCCAAATTGCCTCGGCCATCGTACTCGATCGATTGCGTCGGTTTCGCCCTCGCTGGGTCGTCTGTTGTGGTATGGCAGAATCACGATCGACCCTGGCCGTGGAAGTGCAAGCCAAACAGGGTTCGTCGGTGTGTCGAACTCCTGTAGACGTTCCGTCGTTGGTGTCGGAACTCTCGATGACGGAAATCAGTTACGACGCCGGAAATTTCGTCTGTAACGACCTCTACTATCGCCTTTTATCGGACATTCGATCGCGCCGCCTTCCCACAATGGGACTGTTCGTTCACGTTCCCCCCTTAACGGCGGAAAATCACCATCTCATCGAAACCGAATTTCTCGAAATTTGTCAGCGACTCAAACAACTGACTCCCAATTTTGCCAAAATCTCTCCCCCAGAGAGCGATCGACTAACGGTTTTGTCGAAGCTTGGGGTTGACGAACTCGTTGAGACCTTCCCCCAACATCGATAACCCCACCACCATCAGCGTCATGGTCATTCCGGGGAAAAACGCCGTCCACCAAATTCCCGTCGGTAAGGCTTCGAGAGCTTGTCGCAAATCGTTTCCCCATTCCGGCGTGGTTTCGGGAAGTCCCAACCCCAAAAATCCCAAACTTCCCAAAATCAAAATGGCGTCGGCGGCGTTGAGGGTAAACAACACGGGAACGCTTTGAATGGCGTTGGCGAAGAGATAGCGAGATAAAACATGCCAAGTGGAGGCTCCCATCGCTTGAGCGGCTTCCACGTAGAGTTCGGTTTTGATGCTAACGGTGTGGTTGCGAACGATGCGGTAATACTGGGGAACGTAGGCGATACTGAGGGCGATGGCCGCGTTAACGAGTCCCCGTCCGACGACAAACGCCAGCGTAATCGACAGCAACAACCCCGGAAGCGTATAAATTGCGTCCATTAAAAATAACAGCAGTCGATCGAGAGTGCCGCCTAAATAGCCGCTGGCTAACCCCAGGGGAACGCCGATGAGAAGACTCATCAACGTCGCGAGAATCACCACTTTCAACGCCGCCTGACTGCCGAATAGGGTACGAGAAAAGACATCGTATCCCTGTCGCGTCGTTCCGAACCAATGTTCGGCGGAAGGAGGGTGATGGATGGGATTGCTGAGCAGTTCCGTAGGGCTTTGAATCCATCCCCACGCCTGAAACAGCGGCGCAAAGCAGGCGATGACGACGAAAACGACGGTAATTCCCAACCCCACCCACATCAGACGAATCGAGAGGTTGGCGGGAGAGCGGTGGAGGAATTTCGGCGATCGCAGTTTGTTTGAAGTCACGGCGAAGGAATTGAGAATTGAGAATTGAGAATTGATAACGGTAGGGTGCGGTAACGCGTCCGGAAAATCTTGTCCGAAGCGAGTCAAGGGGATGTTACCGAGTCACACTACAAAAATTCCCGGTTTCTCGGGAAACCGGGTTGTATTTTAGCTGAATTTTACGGGCAATTGACGTTCGCTTTAAGAGGCGATCGCTTCTTCGGATAAGCCTTCAGAAACGGAAATCCGATCGATCTCGCTGCGATCGGAGGTCTGGTCGATGGGAGATTCGGCATTCTCAGTTTCCGATACTCCATCTTGGGTTTGATAGCCGTAAAAATCGATACGGTAGTCAGTAATTCGGATTCCGGTTTCCGCTTCAATTTTGGCGATAAATTCTGGCGGAAGTTCCACGAAAACGTCCAGAATTTGTTGGGTATCGAGACAGTTGACGTGGCTGTGAGAATCGCTAATATTGCCATACAAGCGACCGTCAGAACGCTCGATACATTCGATGATGCCTTGACTCGATAGTGCCTCTAAATTTTGGTACACCGAGGTGTAACCGATTTCTTTTCCAGCGCGGCTGAGTCGATCGTAGATGTCCCGCGCGCAGAGGTGATCGGGAACCTCCCACAATAACTCTAAAATCAACCGACGCTGGCGGCTCAGTCTCATACCTAATGCCTGACACCGTTCGAGCGCGTCTTGTAAGGATCGAATGGGTTTCACAGCGACCGCCTCATGTTTCATCAGTCTGAATGGTTGGCTCTCAACAGTAAACTTCGTATGCTTTTATCTTAAGCTTTGAGTCTTCCTTGTCGGTTCGACTTAATTTTAAAGAAGTCCTGACCGAGTTGGAAAATTGTCTTATACCGGGAACGTTCGTATCGCTCCGTTTTCTTTTATTGTATCGTAGGCGTCTGGAAAACGTCTGCGATCGCCCGTACCGGGTAGCGAAACAGAACTGCGATCGAGTAGGGTATTTAAAAATCCTATCTAAGACCGTTTTCGGAAATTTTCGACCTTCGGGCTACCATGACCACTGAAATTCACCTCGACGCGACGGCGATCGCGAAATTGGACTTGTCTGCGGCGATCGCGGCCATCGAACCAATTGCCAACCGAGAATCGATCGAACAGGCCGAGCAGTCCCTGCGCTTTTCGATCGATTTCCCCCGCGATCCCACCGATCCCCGCGAACTGTCAGAAATTCCTGAAGTGCGGTTGTGGTTTATCCGCCTCGACGCTCGTTATCCCTGGTTGCCGATCTTCCTCGATTGGAAACACGGCGAACTCGCTCGCTACGCTGCCATGCTCGTCCCTCACGAATTTCACCGCACGGAGGGCATTCAGTATAACCCAGAAGCTCTGGAAATCTTTTTAATGAACAAAATCTTTACGATTGCCAATTGGCTCTCCCAACAAGGTCTCCCCAATCGCAGCCGCGTACAGTCCATGTCCCAAATGCTAGGCTACGAACTCGATGAAGGCTTGTTCGATTTGTTGTTAAGCCCCTGACAATTGACAATTGATAAGTTAAAGGGGCGGTGCCTGACGCGGTAACATCACATTGACCTGACTTCGGCCAAGATTGTCCGCCCGCGTCACAGGCCCTACGACTGTTCGCGGTTTCCTTACGAAGGTTGGCGCGATCGCTCGAGTTGGGCGGTGGCGTAGATTTTCTGGCTGTATTCAATGAGGCGATCTTTGGCAACGGCGTAGGCGGGGGCTTCTTGAGGAATCATGCGTAAATATTGATTCGCTAAAGCATAAGCCCCCCGCTGGGCGACTTGCGAAGCTTGGGCGAGTAGGGCTTCAGCTTGTTGGTTGCGCGACTTCACGTAAAGGGGAATTTTCGCTTGGGCTTCTCGATAGGCAGAAGTTTCGGCGGGAATTTGGCGCAGGTACGATAAAGCTCCGGCAAAATCTCCCCCGTAAGCTAGGTATTTGGCGCGATAGAGCCAATATTCAGATTGTACGTTCCACTGCTGGCGATATTCGATGAGTTTCAGTTCGGCTTTTTCGTGAATCGAGGCGCTTTTGGGAACTTGTTCGAGAAAGGCGATCGCCGCAGCGAAATCTCGTTTTTGAGCGCGATCGAACGCTGACTGTAACAAACGATGCGCCCGTTTTTCAATATGTTGTCGCGTGCGTTGGGCGAGGTTCTGTTGCCAGGGTTTCGCCCCTTTCACCGAGGCGATCGCCTGTTCGGGGAGGGATTTCGGACGCGCCAGTTTCTCGTCTATATCGGCTTTCACGCGCTCCGCTAACGCCGTAAAATCCCGTTTCCACAGTTCCACTTCCCCCGCCACCACGTCTTCCCAAATTTCCGGCGGGGAGACGATGGGGCGCAACATATCCGACGAAACGGCCTCCGGTGAAGAAATATCGGGATCGGGGTATTCGTCCGGGTCTACATCGAACAAGACATCACCGTAATAATTGCTGGCGACGAGCGCCGTGGCAATTCCAGCACTGGTTCCCATCAGGTAAAACCAGGGTTGCGGCGATCGTTCCTTTCGCGATGGGCGTTGGCGGCGTGGCGTGTGACGAGATTTTCGGCGAACCATGACAAACTGGGGGTTGACAATCGATCGAGATTGGTTTCTCTGTACGGTGTCGATCGATCTTATCCGGATAGTTCCCCGAGAAAACAGGGAAAAAATACCCATGCAAACTCAAACAACCTAAAGATTTGTAAGATTTACAGAGCAGGTCCGAGAGCCGTTTGTTAGAATGCTCGCGATGGCAAGATTTTTTCCCTGGTGAATATGACTTCGGCCACTGCCTTACCGAACGCGCCCGATATCACCCCTGACGATTATATCGTCATCGGTTTAGCCGTCTGCTTCGTGCGCGAAGAGGACGAAATTCATCCGGTGCAAGTTGTCGAACCGATTCCGTCTTCTGCCCTGGAAGCTCTTTTAAAAGGAATTCCCACCTCTTATAAACTCGCCTGTGCCACGACGGTGGGAGAACTCCTCGACGGCACGACGTTTAAGGTGCCTCAAACGTTCCCGCCGGATTGCCAATTGGGGGAAGAGATTGTCGAACGCCTCATCGCAGCAGTTCGGACTTATAAAAAGCGTCCGGAAGCTCAACAACATATTGAAGTGGGGACGACCTTCGACCAATTCAATCATAATTTGGAACGGAAGCGATTGTTGAATATCGAACGAGTGGTTTCCACGGAAGATAACGTCAAACAACATCGTTATATTCACGAAGTTTTATAGCATTTTTTGAGAGTAGTTAGACTGAGAAAGTGTGAGATCCCCGGCATCTTGGAGATGCCGGATATCTGGCGCAAAACGCTTTTCAAACCCGCCGAATTCAACCCACCGAATCCAGTAGAAACGAACTCCACAGCGGAACCACATCTTCAGAACCGTACCAACGACCGGGCGATCGCGGAGAATGCCAGACTTCCTCGAGGGTGATGTTTTCTGCCCCCGTTAAATGTGCCGCTGCGATGGGAGTGATGCCATCGCCCCAGGTGTTGGCTTCACCGCAGGTGAGTTGGTAACTGTTGTACGCCAACCACTGACCCCCTCCCAGGCGGCGGCGTCCGAAAACGGATTTTCCAGCAACGCAGAGATAGCGCACGTCGGGATAGAACGCGCCGGGATAGTTATCGTTGACAAAATCGAGGTTGCGTCGCGTCCAGTATTCTTGGCTGGTGTGGGGAGTTCCGAGACAGACGAGCGATCGAATTCTCGATCGCGCGTTCCAGAGTCCCGGCGTGTCTTCAGTGACGTCGCCGTGGATGCAATAGGGTTTTTCGCCGAGGTAAATGCGCCCAATCCAACCTCCGGCGGAATGTCCCACCAAATCCACTTCGCTGGCGTCGTGTCGGATGAGCATTTCGCAGACAGTTCGATCGATTTCCCGTAAAATCGGAACGATCGACCGTCCCCCCAACGTCGGAATCCAACTGGATTTCCGCAGCGGTACAACAGCGGTGGGAATCCCCAAGCCTCGAAGTTGTTCGGCTAAGATTTGGTAATCATCGGCACTGGCAAAATAGCCGGGAAGAATGACAGTGGGTCGTGGCATAATCGGTTCAGTCTATGCGGTCGCGTATTGAACAGCCCGCCCTCGAACGGCGGGGGGCGATTGAAGTACTATTAATTACTGATTATTAACTATCCAATTCGATCGCGCTCGATCGCCGCTTGGGGCGATCTCCGAAATTCCCGAACTTACAATTTTCCATGCTGACCTCGAACAGTCCTATCTCTGACCCCGACAGAGTATCTGATGTTATGACTCAAATCTCCCCTCCTGTAGACAATTCCTTCGGTTTCGTTCCCGACGAGGCGATCGTTGAAACCCAAATGCCCGTCGATGACTTTGCCTCTGCCAAACAGAAGCGGTTGTTAACCGATTCTCTCTACACCTCCCTGCGGGGTCAGCCGTTTCTCGTGGAAGCCAACGTCGGCATCCTGCACACCCACGGACAGCCCCTCGTGGTGCCGGATTTAATTCTCAGCCTCGATGTCAATACGAATTGGTGGCAACAGCGACATTCGCCGTATTTTCTGTGGCAGTTTGGGAAATCGCCGGATTTGGTTCTCGAACTCGTTTCCGATCGCCAGGGGGACGAGTTCGGCGGCAAACTCGCCACTTACGAACGGTTGCGGGTGAGTTATTACGTGGTCTTCGACCCCGATAAACTCATCAGCGAGGCCACGTTAACGGTCTTTGAACTGCGCGGGAAATGCTATTTTGAAATTGCCAAAATCGACCAAGAGGGTAAATCTGTTTGGCTCGATCAGGTGGGCTTGGGACTGTTGCTGTGGCAGGGAGATTTTGAGGAAAAGGAAAATCTCTGGCTGCGCTGGTGCGACCAACAGAATCACGTTTTACCGACGGGGTTCGAGTTGGCACAGCAGGAGTTTCAGGATCTCGAGGAATATGAAAAACGTGCCGAACGCGCTGAGTCTCAGTTGATGCAAGCCAACCAACGCACGGAGCGATCGCAAAAATGGGCAAACCGCCTCGCCGAACAGTTGCGGACGCTCGGGGTCGATCCCGATACGATTTAACGGCTCGGTTTTGATTTAAAATAATAGGAATTCGTGGTGTTTCAAAAGGCTTTGTTTTTGCCACGAATTCTTCTTTTTGTATTGACGATCGAAGAAACTAAACGCTCGTGTTTGGGCGAGTTAAAATCGTTTTTTTGGGGAGGGTTTCACCACCGAGATACAGAGAACACAGAGAGGGGATTTTAGAGAGAAGGCAAAGTACTGTTTGAGCGTCGGCTTCTGTGGTGAAAATATCCGCTCGAGATCTAGAAATCTGTGCCAATATTCTGGCTCTTCGCCGTTTAGGGTGACAGAAAAACTGACTTCACGAGATTTCAGGGGTTTTGGCTCTCGATTCTCCAGGTATTTGTATTTTGCTATACATTTTCCCCCGCAAACGGCGGAGACCCAATATTCTTGACAAGCTTCTCGTATAAGTCAGATCTAAGTCAGATCCCCGGCATCTTGAAGATGCCGGGGATCTCGCCATGTCGGCAAAGTATTTAGAATTTCCATGTTTTTTGTGCGATCGACCCAAAAATATGTTTTTGTTGAAATATTTTTTGTTGAAATATAGTGATTCTAATTCACGAATTATTCTCAACTCTGCAAACAACTCTCTGTTTTCTATGTATTCCTGTGGTGAATAAATAATTTTTGAAACCCATATTATCCTGGGTTTCGTATTATTTAGGGTTTTTAAATAATACGTGAATTGCACTTAAAATTTTCCTGGTATTTTATTGTTTTTTCTATAACTTGAATATTTGAATCGGGTTATTGTGAAATATTTTATAGAACGACAAAAAAATATACTATAATAAAATAAGACCTTAAAATGGGTGCATCTCAAAGAAGTCAATTTATCGGATACGCGCTCTCCGTAATCGAGCGATTGGCTGTTGGGTTCCACTCCGTTCCACCCAACCTACCCAGAGCTTCGTGTTGGGTGCATCTCAAAAATGTAATTTTATCAGATCGGAGTCTCTGCACTGAATCGATATGTTGTTGGGTTTCGCGCTCGCTCCACCCAACCTACCGCAAACTCATATTTTTACAAAAGTGAGATGCACCCTTCGTGTTTTTACATCCATTGAAGCGCACCCCATTAAAATTTAGGAAAAATTGGGTTTCGTTCCTCAGTCTAACCGACAAAAATACTGTTAATAAAAAATGCTCACCAGCTTACAAAACCCCACCATCAAACAAATCCGCAAACTGAAAGCCGCCAAATCTCGCAAACAACAAGAACGATTTCTCCTCGAAGGCACGCACCTGATACAAGAAGCCTGCCATCACCACTATCCGCTCGATATCGTTTGTTACACCGAATCCTGGCAAAACAGCAATCCCGCACTGATGCGAGAACTGCCCCATCGGGGAAACCGTCTAGAACGGGTTAGCGAAGACGTTCTCAAATCCATTTCCACCACCGTCCACCCCGATGGCGTGGTGGCGACTGCGCCGCGACTGGCGAATCCGACTCCCTCACTTCCCGTTTCCGGTATCGGATTGGCGATCGATCGACTGCAAGATCCCGGTAACTTAGGGACTCTCATCCGTACCGCCGTCGCCGCAGATATCGAAGGCTTGTGGTTGAGTAACGATAGCGTGGACGTGGACAACCCGAAAGTGTTGCGGGCTTCTGCCGGAACCTGGTTTCAACTGCCGATGGCGGTTGCGCCGGATTTACCCGAACTGGTTCGCCAAAACCGACAAGCGGGGATTCAAATTATCGCCACCTGTAGCGATGCGGGCGAAACTTACTGGGATATCGATTTTCAACGTCCGTCGCTGATTCTGCTGGGGAACGAAGGGGCGGGGCTGTCGCCGGAACTGTCGGAGTTAGCGGACGTTCAGGTACGAATTCCCCTGTCGAACCAAGTCGAATCGCTTAACGTCGCCATTGCCACGGCGTTGTTCGTGTTTGAAGCGCAACGCCAACGCCAGTGAGGGTGGAAAATCTCTCTCTCAAAACATCACTCAGAATCGGAATCTTGAGGGTGGCGAGCGTTGAGAAACCGCTCGATGTCGTCGATCGCATCCTCCCAGAGTTCCGCCTCGTTCGCCGGAGACGGCGGGACTTCAGAAGCTGCTTGTTTCGGCGGCGGATTTTCCAGCGTTTCCCGCAAGCGTTCGAGGGATTCCCGAAACGCTCGTTCGGCCGCGCTGCGATCGTGGTTGTGATGTTCCATGATTTCATTGTACGCGACGGCTGGGGAGGCAATGGGAGGCGGTTTGACCCCTCGTTTTCTCCCCGTAACGCCTTCGCGAGACAGGAGCCGTTGCACATATCCTATCAAAACTTTCTAGGTGGCTCGGCTCAATTCCCGTCGATTTGAAAGGTTGCTCAGTCTGAATTCCGCCTTTCAAAAGAGATTCGACGAATTCTAACGTCAACTCTCAATTCTCAACTATCTATCGCTTCTAAATATTGACTGTCGAGAAGATACGCTCCCTTCTCGAAGCGAACGCTCCAAGTTCCGCCGGGATTGCGTCCGGTGACGATACCCTCGTCCCCCACCTTCAGAATGTTTTGGGGGCGCAACATGGGCATGGGATCGGCGGTTTTTAAATAGGGGGGAAGCAGGACGATGCGGACTTTTTCTCCAACAGCAAATTCGGGCATTTTGCCTAAAATATCAACTTTGCAAACAACCTTTCGCTCTCGTGCGAGATGGTCACGAGAGCGGCGTCAGATCTTCGATTTTATCGAGGGGCAAGGGCTGACGATCGAAGCCGTGTTAAATCTTCACAGTTCGCCGCTACGAGGATACCGCCACGCCTTTCCCTAACAATTGGTCGATACTCGCCAGTAACTCCGCCGGCGTCACCGGTTTTCCCAAATAAGCGTTGGCGCCCAAACTCTGCGCCTTCTGGCGGTGTCGATCGCCCGTGCGAGAGGTCAAGACCACCGTGGGCAAACTGTACCACGTCGAATGAGATCGAATCTTACTGAGCAAATCAAACCCGTTGAGAACCGGCATTTCGATGTCCGTCACCACCAAATCCACCGCCCCCTGACGCTGTTCTAGCTTCTTCCAGGCTTCCCCGCCGTCCCGACAAGGCACCACCACGAACCCGGCGCTGGTTAGGATACGTTCGATCGACCGCCTCGCCCCTGTCGAATCCTCCGCTACTAAAATCGTTCGCGCCGAAACGATCGCCGTCGGCGGTGCAGATGCGATTTTCTGCTGTGACACCGGCTTCAGAAAACGAGGCAAAATCACCGGAACCGCTTCCCCCGTCCCCAGAATCGCACAACCCGCCACGTAAGGCGGCACCGGCACCGTATCGTCAAACGGCTTGAGAACCAACTGTCGCTCGTCGGAAATGGCATCGACAGCGACCGCCAGCGGCGCCGTCGCCCCCTTCAACACCAACACCACCCGAGGCGTCGAAGAAACCGCAGCCGTCGTGTTGTACGTTAACATCCCCCACAGCGGATATAGCGACAACACCTGACCCCGCCAAGTCATAGAAGTTTCGAGAGTGTCAAATGCCTTATCCGGCCCTCCATTTCCCCCAAGACTCGGACTAGAAATCGGCGTGCGACCGATGCCCACCGCGTCCTCGTAGGGCAGCACGTCTAACACCGTATCGCTGGGAATTGCCACCATCTGCTGCCCGATTTGACAGAGTAACACTGGAAGCAAACTCAAACTCAGCGGCAGCCGAATCGAGAACGTCGTGCCTTTTCCGGGAACAGTATCCACCTCCACGCTGCCCCGCAGTTGTTGAACCTGCGTTCGCACCACGTCCATACCAACCCCCCGCCCGGAGATGTCGCTGACTTGTGCAGCAGTAGAAAATCCCGATTGGAAGATGAAATCGAGCAATGTTTCCCGAGGAATTTGAGCCAGCGTCACGTGAGGCGGACAGAGACCCCGATCGATCGCCTTGCGATAGACCGATTCGAGGTCGATACCCCGGCCGTCGTCGGCAACGGTAATCACCACCTCGCTGCCTTCTGTTTTCGCCGAGAGAGAAATACGCGCCGTTTCCGACTTATCCAGGTGTCGGCGGTCTTCTGGCGTTTCGATGCCGTGGTCGAGAGCGTTGTTGAGGATGTGCGTCAGGGGCGTTTGCAACTGTTCCAGCAGCACCTTATCCACAGGAACATTTTCTCCGAAAATTTCCAACGTGGACTGTTTGCCGCAGCGTTGGTTGATGCGTTGGAGTTGTGGAACGAACCGCTGGGCGAAAGACTTAAACGGCACCAGACGGGAAGTCGTCACCTCGTCGTAAAGGCGATCGAGATCTCGCCGCACCAGCCCCAAATCCTGCCCCAACTCCCGGTTGACAATATCGATGTCGATGCGGGTTTCCTGAACCTGAGCGATCAGTTCCTCAAAGGTTTGTAAACTACTGTGCAGGGCCGTATACCGATCCATCTCCAGCGCGTCGAACTCCTCAGCCGGTCTGTCCTCAGAATCCGAACCGTTGCCCTCCGTCGTCGATAGGCGATCGTACAGCGTTTGTACGTCGTCCCGCACGGGTTTGACCTGTTCTACAATGCGCCGCAGGTTCGAACTGGCTTGTTTGAGTTGTTGTTGTTGCAGCATCAACCGTTCGTGGGAGGTAATCAACTCCCCCACCAAACTGCTCATGCGATCGATCCGTTCGAGGGGAACCCGCAACTGTTGCGCCCTCGCTGGAACGCTACCCGTTCCTTCAGACTTCCCCTGAGCCTTCGAGGCCACAGGAGATGTCGCCGATGCCGTAGTTTCTTTCGCTTCCTCAGCAATGTCTTCCAAATAGGCGTCCCGTTGGCGTCGCAACCCCTCACAGGTCTGGCGGGCTAAAGCCACCAACCCCTGAACCGACAGCGACCCCTTATCCAACGCCGCCCCCGTCTCCTCCACCGATCGCACCAGCCACGACAAACTGTAGGCTTCTCCCAACAACAAACATTCGTCCAGAAACGTCGCGATCGCATCCCCAAGATCGTCCTCCGGCGAGTCCAAACTCTCCTCGAGGGTCGTCAAACAGGTTTCCAAGTCCGACTCCAACGCCGTGCGAATCAGGCGTTTTTTCGCGGGAGACAGTTCTTCCGGGGTCTCTTGCGGCGGCGTTGGAGCGAGGTCTGTATTGAGAACAGCTAAAAAGTCATCGAGGGCTTTCAGCAAATCGGGATCGGGTTCTAGGTCGATGCCTTGCGTTTGCGCCGCTGCCAACAAATCCGTCAGCGTCTCCAACCCTTGCTGCATCAACGCCAACGCCGAATCGAGATCTTGAATTCGCTCTTCGTTCCAAGCTTCAAGAAGGTCTTCTAGCTTGTGCGCCAGCGTACTCAACCCCGGCATTTGCGCCACCCCCGCCCCGCCCTTGACGGAGTGCGCCGCCCGCATCAGGGCGCGATAGTCCGGCGGTATCCCCTCCGCCATCTGTCGGAGTCCCTGTTGTAGAGCGTCTAGATAGCCGGGGGCGTCTTCTTCGAGGAAGCACTGACGGGCTTCCTGAGCGATCGCTTCGAGAACGGCGGGGTCGAGAGTGTAATTCACGATCGTACAAACCAAACGAAAAACGAAAACGGAACGCGAAATCGATATGCGACATCGATCGCTTACAACCGGAACTGCGCCACGGATTCCTTGAGGGTGGCTGCGGCGGCCACCAATTCCTCAAGTGATGCCGTCACATCTTTAGCGAGGGTCGAAGTGTTTTGGGTCATCTCCGCCACCTGTTCGATGCGGTCGTTCACCTGTTTCGACGCCTCCGTCTGAGTCGTGGTGTTTTGTGAAATCGACTGGACGTAGCGATCGATCGTCTGACTGACATCGGCGAGACCTTTGAGGGTTTGCTTGGTTTTCGCCACCAATTCCGTCCCTTCCGCCACTTCCGACTTACCCACTTCCATGGCCTGTTGTACCTCTTCCGTATCGAGTTGAATCACTTCCACGATTTGTTCGATACTGCGGGTGGCTTCCGTCGCCCGTCCGGCCAGGCGTCGCACTTCTTCGGCGACGACGCGGAAACCCTGACCGTTTTCCCCTGCCCGCGATGCCTCGATACTGGCATTGTACGCCAACAAATTCGTCCGTTCGGCAATTCCAGAAATGATGGTGAGGATTTGCAGGATTTGTTTGAAGGATTCCGTCAGGCGATCGACCTTACTCGCCGTTTCCGCCACCGCAGAACTTATATTTTTAATACTCGTCACCGTCAAATCCATCACCTCTTCCCCATCTCGCGCCGCCTTCGCCCCCTGCTGCGCGATCGCCGCCGCCTGTTGCGCCGATCGATCGATCCGTCGAATCGCATCCCCGATTTCCCCCACCGTAACGAGGGTTTGCTCGATTTCCCGCGCCTGCACCTCTGCATCCCGCGAAAGGGTTTTCACCGCCGGGGCGCTTCCGGTGGCCAAATCGTTCACCTGGTTCGCCACCCCTTGCACCTGCAACACCAACTCTCGCAGCCGTCGAATCGTCGTATTGAACGCATCCGCGATCGACCCCACCGAACCTTCCGTCACCGCCGCGTTCACCGTCAAATCCCCTCGCTGCGCCCCCTCAATCTCCAGCAGCAAGTTCATCACCCCCCGCTGTAACCGTTCCTTCTCCCGCCGTTGCTGTTGCGCCTCTCGCCGCCGCAACTCTTCCTGACGCCGCACCGCATCGATATTGGCTTCGATACTCGCCGCCATTTGATTCAACTCCTGAGACAAAATCCCGATCTCATCAGCCCGTTCCGTCGCCTGCAAACGCACCCCGCGATCGCCCTGTCCTACCCGTTGCGCGAACGACGCCAAATCTCCCAGCGATCGCGCAAAAGCCTTCGCCACCAAAATCGCCACCGCACTCACCACCAGAGCCGCCCCGCCACCGACGGCGATTCCCAACAACTGCTGCGCCCGCACCAGCCGTTCCAACGACCGTTGCGGCTTCGCCACCGACACCATCCCCACCGGAGAAACATTGGGATTAATCCGTCGTCGGTGGTCGTAGAGCGGCTGATACACCGTCAAATAGTTTCTCCCGTTAATATCCTCCACCAGCGAATACGTTTCCTGCCGTTGCTCCAACACCGCCGACGTCACCCGCCCCGGTGCCAACGTCCCGATCGCGCGGGTTCCGTCTCCCGCGTCCACGTTCGTATTCACCCGCCAGTCGTAAGCATAGACCGAAATCGCGTTCGCACCGAACAACTGCTGAAACTCATCGAGGAGCGCGTGATGGCGGTTGTGAAGCACCCCGACGATCGCCGTTCCCACCACGCGATCGCCCACCTTCACCGGATACACCACCACCGTCGCCAACCCCGCCCGAAAATCATCGACATCGTAAGTTCGAGCCGCCCCCGGCGCTAAATCTGGATTGTCAGACACCCCATCCCGCAGTGGAATTTCTGCCTGTTTCCCCAAACCCAACCGTTCCAGAATCTCCGCCGACACGATTTCGATGCCCCGTTGCGGCTTCCCGTCCAACAGCACCGTTTTCACAATCTCCAAATCGTCCAGCGGAATCCCCGGTTCCGTCTGCACCCGCTGGAACTCCCCAGAGGAAATCGGGCGGTTCTCATCCGGAAGCGGCGGATACGTCGGTTCCGTCAGCGCCGAAGTATGGATTTTAATCCCCTGCGCCACCGTGCGCCCTCGAGCGTCCGTCAAAATCCGAAAACTCTTCGTCGTATCCGCCCGGTTGCGGTCTCCCGCCGCCAGCGCCTCCGTCACCAGGGCCTCCAAATACCCCCGCTCCCGCGCCACCTGTCCCCGGTTGCTCAGGTCGATACCGCGAATTTCCACCAGTTGCGAGAGGTTTTCCGCCTCCGTCACGCTGTCGTCCTCCGTCCAGAGAACGTAGTCGTTTCGCCACGCCGCCACGTCCGAAGACAACTGGGTGAGGAACTCCTCTTGAACCCGTTCTTGAGTTCGGGAGACGAGGAACAGCGTCGTCAAAGCCACGGGAACTACAGAACCGCTCACCAGTAAAACCGTGAGCTTGTTGGTAAAGCTGAGGTTTTCCCAACTGCGTTTTATCCAGGCTTTCGCCCATTGCAGGGGTGCGAAGCTGCCACGGTCTTCGTCCTCGTCGAACTCGTCCTCTGCTGCGACCGCGCGAGATTCCACGGCTACCGTGGCGGTGGAAGCGTCGGAACCGCCCAGACTGTCGAGGGCGCGGCGGGCGCTGGTGCCGTAGAACCCCTCCGGGTCTTCGGCGATGATGGCCTCGTAGAGTTGGCGAGCGCGATCGAGTTGTCCGCCTTGTTCGAGGCGGTTGGCTTCGAGAAACTGTTCGAGGAGGGCGTCGGCGTTGCCGGTTTGAGTGGCGGCGTTACCGTTGCTGGCGGAGGACTGGCTCATGAGGATAATTGATAATTGATAATTGACAATTGATAACGGGATGGAGAGGGGGAGATGGGAAGATGGGGAGATGGGGAGAGGGGGAGATGGGGAGATGGGGAATCAACCTTTGAATGGCTTGTCCGCGTCACGTACCGATCCCAGACCGCCTCATCTCATCCTCACCTCATCTCATCATCACCTCATTTAACGTGCTGGTACACGACATCGAGGAGTTCTTTGGGGGCGTAGGGTTTGACGAGGTAGGCTTGGGCGCCTTGGCGCATCGCCCAGAATCGATCGAATTCTTCGCTTTTGGAACTACAGAAGACGATGGGGATGTCTTGGAGTTTGTCGCTTTCGCGGATGGTGCGACAGAGTTCGAGGCCGCTTTTTCCCGGCATCACGATGTCCAGTACGAACAGGTCGGGGGGCGAGCCGTTTTGCAGTTTGTCCCAGGCTTCGTCAACGCTGCTGGACAGGGTGACTTGGAACCCGGCTTGTTTGAGCAGGGCTTCGATCATTTTTTGTTCGGCGTGACCGTCTTCGACGACAAATATATGTTTCATGGTTTGAGTCTCGATGGCGTTGGTTAGACAAACTAAGAAAACGAAGGGACACTGCGGCCTCATTCAACCTGGAATTTTGCCACAGAGGATTTGAGGGTCTCAACTTCCTCGAGCAGTCCTTGCAGAACTTTGACGACCCGTTGGGCTTCTTCGGCGTTGGTGAGGGCAACGCGGTTGACCTCTTCCATGACGCGGTTGACCTCTTGGGACGACTGCGCTCGGTCAGCACTGTCTCGGGCGACGGTTTGGAGAGACCCATCGATGGCCTGACTCAGTTCGCTGAGTTGGCGTAGGGTTTGTTGGGTCTGACCCACGGAGCGGGTGCTACCGACCACTTCGGCGGTTCCGGCTTCGAGGACGTCGAGGACGTCGGCGGTTTCGGCTTGGATGCTGCCGACGAGTCGCTCGATATCTCCGGCGGATTCGCCGATTTGAGCGGCTAAGCCCCGCACGTCGTCGGCCACTTGTCGGAACCCTTCGCCCCGTTCTCCGGCTCGAGCGGCTTCGATGGCGGCGTTGAAGGCCAGCAGGTTGGCTTTTTCGGAGATGCCGGAGACGACGGCGAGGATTTGCGAGACTTCTTGGGCGGATTCGGCGAGACGTTTGGCTTTTTTGGCGGTGTTGGCGACGGTGGTTCGCAACCGTTCCATGCTTTCGGTGGTGCTGTCCATGTGACGATCGCCGAGTTGGGCGGCGTCGGTGGCTTGACGGGCGAGGTCGGCGGCGTCTCGGGTCGATTGGGACAGGCGATCGATGGCGTCGGCGATGGCGCGAACGATGTCGAGGGCTCGTTGTAGGTCTTGGGATTGGTGGCGGGCGGCGTCGCTCAGTTGTCGGACGGCGGTTTCGCTGTCGTGGGTGCGATCGGTGACGTCGGCGGCGACGCGGGCGGTTTGGCTGACGAAGTCTCGCAGCGATCGCGCGGTGGCGTTGAAGGCGTCGGCAATGGCTCCGATGGCGCCGTCGCTGAGGGGCGCTTCGACGGTGAGGTTGCCGCTGCGGGCGGCTTCGAGACGTTCGAGCAGTTCGAGGGCTTGTTGTTGCAGTCGCTCTTTTTCGGCGCGATCGCGCTGGGAATCTCGTTCTTGCTCTCGCTCGAGCTGTTGTAGGCGATGGTTGCGATCGACGACCAAATCGGCTAAGTCTCGTAAGTTTTCGGCGATACGGCTGACCCCCCCTTCTCCTTCGGGAACCTCGAGGGGACGAGTCGGCTGCTCTAGCTTGACATTTTTGATAAAACGTGCTATCTCGCGAAGCTGTCGGTCGAGCTGTTGTGCTAGGGGCAGGGTCAAGGCCAAGAGGGCTAAGGTACTTCCTCCTCCCACGAGCAGGGCAAGGAGGGCTTGTCGTTGCTGTAGGCGATCGCCCTCTTCGGCGGTGCGATGGCTCGTCGGCGGTAGGGTTTTCGGTGCCAGCCACAGGGTCGCCCCGGCCGTCAGGGCGGCAGGAACCACGGCAGCGGCGACGAAGGTCAATTTCAGTCGCGTTCCCCATCCCAGGCGCATTTTCGACGTCGCGGTTTTCCGCTTTTTCCGAGGAGGCGTCGCCACAGCGGCCGGGGAGGAAACAGAGGCTCCCGAGTCCGTCGGGGTCTCGGTGTCCGATTCCGTCCGTTCTAGGGTCGTCTCTTCCAGAGCGGAGGATTCGGCGGGGGGCAAATTGGCTAAAGCTTGGCTGGCACTTTGCCCCCAAACCCCCGTACTGTCGCGAGCCACGATATCTTCATAAATCTCCCGAGCGCGATCGATTTCGCCGGCCTGTTCGAGGCCGTTCGCCGTAACTAGCAATTGCAGCAGGTCGTCAGAACCGCCATCTTCCTCTTCTGGGGGCGCTTCCACGGGTAACGCTTCGGGTTCCGACGCCGCGAACGTAGCGGTTTCGCGTTCGGGAGTGGGTTGGGTCATGGGAAATCTCCAGTCGCATCGCGTATAACAGACAACAGCAAGAGTCAAACCTCCCGCGTCAAGCGGGGGCTAAGTCGAGAGGCGTCTCGCGCAAACTCCGCAGCAAGGCATCGGGGTCGAGAACCGCCAAGCCGGTCTTACCGTCGTAAACGATCGACCGTATCAGACCTTGCAAGCGCGGTTTGAGCCGCTCGGTGACGGGCAGTTCTCGCTGGGGAGAAAACACCCCTTCTAAATCGGTGACGACGCAAGCCACGGCCGGCCCCCGAGATCGATCGCCCGAGGACAGTTTGGCCTCTTCCCAGGTCTTGGGGTTCGCCTCCGAGGACGGTGCCAGGGCAATGGCTTTGAGGGTTTGTCCCGGCATGGCCGGTAACGGCCCCAGTTCGAGAAAGTGACTTAAATCCAGAACCCACGTCAGCGTCCCGCGACGGTTGACCACCCCCAGCAACGCCGGGGCGACGCCGGGAACGGGACAGACGAGCTGTCGGTCGATTTGCAGTGCCGCCTCGATTTGACTCAGGGGCAGCGCCACGCGCACCGTCGAGGATACCCGAATTTTAAAATAGTCTCGCTCCATCAGAAGTTAGGCGTCTTCTCGCCTTAAGCGTCGATCGGAATGTTTTGCAGGACTTTGCCGATGGATTCGACGAGGTGCGCCGGATGAAAGGGCTTCGTTAAGTAGTAATTCACCCCCAAGGTTTTGGCGCGAATGCGATCGAGAATGCCGTCGCGACCGGTGAGCATGATAATCGGAATGTCCCGCAGTTGTCGCGACTGCCGCAGCATACTACACAGCTCGTACCCGTCGATATCGGGCATATTCACGTCCATTAAAATGACAGCGGGTTTCTGTCGCACCAAGGCCGTCAACGCCTGAGCCGGTTCGGTGATTCCCAAAACCTCGTACCCGGACATTTCTAAAATTCCCCGCACCTGTTTCTGCACGGTTTTGCTATCGTCGATACAGGCCACCACCGGCCGGACTTCCGGTTTCGCTTCGTCTGTTTCTGGGGAATCGTTGCTGCCTGACGGACTGTCGGCCAGGGTCACGAGAATTCCTTCCGCCACGAACGGTTGAACCCAGGTGACGAGATTTTGTACTGAGGTTTTCAGTAACGTGGCCGTGCGATACACCGAAAGCTTTTTACGGAGAACTTGCGCTGTGGCTTTGGCCACCTGTTGGGGATCGCGTTCGGATTTCAAGGGAAACGGATGCTGTTTCGAGAGTTCTAAAAAGTCCGCTTCCCGTTCTTGGGATAAATACAACCGCGCGAAGGGCGAAGGTAGGGTTTGACGCCACTGTTGCCACTGGAGCGCCATCTGCCACAGGGGAGCGGGAATGTCAGTGAGGGGCGTTTCGATTAAAACGGGATCGACTTTCGCCCCTTTCTCGAATTCGATGGGGGCTTTGGAGAGGGCAAAAATGTGAACTAAGCCTTCCAAACTCAGCCGCATGAGCAACTGTCGCAGTTTGGACATGGGAAGCCCTTTGCCGTGCCACCACTGGCAGATTTCAGGATATTCGTTGCGCTCGTCGGTAAATTCTCGTTTGGCGAGGGTCGGTTGTACGGTTCGCATCAAACATTGCAACCGTTCGGTTTTCCGGCCGGTGCTGGTGGCGTAGGTCAGTTGTCCGCCCCGTAAAAACAGTTGCCAGCGTACCGTGCGATCGTCGGGATCGCTGACAGTGATGCACCCGGAGGTTTTCTTGGCAACGAGATATTCGATCGCTTTGCGCGGGTTGGCAATCGTGCGCGTCGCACTATCGTTACTCGTCTTGGGAGGAGAGTTGCCAGTCATGATTAGTCGTTCGGGACTTAAGGTAGCGTCGCTCGCCCGAACGCACAGTTTGATTTCGGCTCGGAGTCAGGCGTGCGCGGGCAGAACGAAGCACTTCTAACAAAGCGGTCTGTTTGTTTCGACTCGCTTTCACTACACAGAGATTCGGGGAACCCGGGACGCGATCGGGGCGAGCGAACCGAAGTATCGCGCGATTGGCGAACGATTTGGCCGACTGCGTATCCGCAGTCAGTCTATCGCAGTTATTTACCTTCGAGCAATGGCATTTTCACGGAACCTTTTGTCCCTCCGTCGTGAGGGGTCAGACCCCCTAGCGATGGAGGGTAAAGTATCGAACTTTAAACATCGAGCGTAACAATCGAGATTAAAAATCGATACTTAAGGGAGCGCGAGGAAAAGGAATGACATCGCGAATGTTAGCCATGCCCGTCATAAATTGAACCAATCGCTCGAAGCCCAAGCCAAACCCGGCGTGAGGTACGGTTCCGTACCGTCGTAAGTCAAGATACCACCAGTAATCTTCCCGGTGCAATCCACTTTCGAGAATTCGCCGTTCCAGTACGTCTAATCGTTCTTCCCGCTGCGACCCACCAATGATTTCTCCAATTTTGGGAACCAAGACGTCCATGGCGGCAACGGTTTTTTCGTCCTCGTTGAGCCGCATGTAAAAGGCTTTAATTTCCCGTGGATAATCGTAGACGATAATGGGTTTTTTAAAGAGTTCTTCGGCGAGATAGCGTTCGTGTTCCGATTGTAAGTCTACGCCCCATTCTACGGGAAACTCGAAGGTGCGATCGGCTTTTTCCAACCGTTCGATCGCCTGGGTATACGTAACCCGCTCGAACTGGTTTTTAAGGATGTTCTCTGCCCGTTCTAGCACCCCCGAGTCGATGCGTTTGTTGAAGAATTCCATGTCCTCGGGACAGGCTTCTAACACGGATTTAAACAGGTATTTGAGGAAATCTTCGGCTAAATCCATGTCGCCAGCGAGGTCGCAAAAGGCCATTTCTGGCTCGATCATCCAAAATTCCGCCAAATGGCGAGAGGTGTTGGAATTCTCTGCCCGAAACGTCGGACCGAAGGTGTAAACGTTCCCGAACGCCATCGCCATCACTTCGGCTTCGAGTTGGCCGCTGACGGTCAAATAGGCGGGTTTTCCGAAGAAATCCTGGCTGTAATCGACGGTTTGGCTGTTGGTTCGGGGAACGTCGGCCAGGTCGAAATGAGTGACCGACAGCAGTTCGCCGGCTCCTTCGCAGTCGCTGGCGGTGAGGATGGGGGTGTGAATCCACAGGAAGCCCCGTTCTTGGAAAAATCGATGGATGGCGTCGGAGGCGGCGTTCCGGACGCGAAAGACGGCGCCGAGGGTGTTGGTGCGCGATCGCAGATGGGCGATGGTTCGCAGAAATTCAAAGGAATGGCGCTTTTTCTGGAGGGGATAGGTTTCGCTGTCCACTTCGCCGCACACCGTCACCGTCTCGGCTTTCAGTTCGATGCGCTGACCTTTGGCGGGGGATTCGACCAGGGTTCCGGATACTTCTAGGGACGCCCCGGTATTGAGACTCTTGAGGAGTGATTCGTAATCGGGGAGTTCGGGATCGAGAACCACTTGTAAGTTCGCCAGGGAGGAGCCGTCGTTGACTTCGACAAAGGCGAACTGTTTGAGTTCCCGCTTGGTTCGCACCCAACCGCGCACGCGAACGGTTTCGTCGGGAACGCCGTGACGCAAAATCTGAATAATTCTTCGCTGTTCCATAGGGGGAAACGGGTTCGATGGGCTGTTTCAGCCAGCACATGACTTCAATATCCAGCCTACAACAACCCCCAAGCCCAGGAAGCGCACGGCTTGCCAGAAGGGTTCTCGCACTTCCCGCCAGGAGAACAGTTGGCTTTCGAGACGAAGTTCGACCTGTTCGAGTTGTTGGCTGAGCCGTTGCAGTTCGGCTTTGAGTTGTTGGCGTCGCTCTCGATCGCGCTGGACTTGGGCGTGACGCAGCTTGAGTTGGCTCAAGGCGGCTTGGAGGTCTTCTAGGGAGCGATCGAGGTCGGTTTCGTCGTCGGGATCGGTCGGTGAGGTCATGGGCAGATGGCTGACAGAGAGGGGAGAAAGGATTACAGTGAAAAAAGCTCTGGCGTGCGATCGCCTCTGTTGTAGTCTACCGGCGTTTTGCCCCGCAATTATTGTGACTCGATCGATGTTTTCTACGACTTCTGACTCGGCAACTTCTCCTCTCGGCGGCGATCCCCGTCTGGCCGAACTCCGTCAGTTCGAGGCTTTGGAACTGGCGCAAGCGTTAGCCGAACGTCTGGCACTGTCCGAGCGAGACTGGCACCGTCTGAAATCGAACCGTTCGGTTCGCGCTCGGGAACAATTGGCGGCGGCGTTGGTCTTTTTGCTCAAAGACGCTCCTGAAGAAGCCTTGCCGCGACTTCAACAGGCGGTGGGTTGGCTCGATCGATCTATCTCCGCGCCTCCCTGTCCGCAACACGGTACGAAATCCCCCGCTAACGCTCCTTCAGAAGCCTCGGACACTGCGTCGGAAACTGTGTAAGTCAGCGGATTAGGATTTCAGGCGGCGAGGGTTCCGAGGTACAAGTTTTCCGAGGCGGAGTTGCCGCTTTTGAGGCGTCCATTCGACGCGATCGAAAATTTGGTTCAAAATATACAATCCCCGACCGCACTCGGAAGTGTCGTCGGGGAGGCTGTGTTCCTCAGCACTGGCACAGCAACAGGCTTCTGGCTTAAAGGCTTCGTTGCCGCGATCGGAAATCGTCCACCAATAGATATCTTTAGAAAAGGAAAATTCGACGGTAATCGTCTTTCCGGGGTCGAGTTGGTTTCCGTGTTTGGCGGCGTTGACTAAAGCTTCTTGCAAACCGAGCCGCAGTTCGGGATGGAGCGCGACTGGCACTTCGGCCAGGAGTAGATCCAAAATCGGGCAGAGATACAGTGTTGAAGCAAAACTAACCGTCCCCTGGCAGCGTCCCGTTGAAGGCATGGGGAGAGCCATTACAGAAAAAACCATGGATCTTTTAACTCAATAGAAGTATGCATCGATTAAATGCTTGGGTCATGGGATTCACCGCATGTATTTGACGCTTACGCTTCTATCCTAGCGAAATATTGCCAGAGATCGCCAAAAAACGCAAGTCTTCTGCCGCCCAAATCGTGATTTCTCCGGTGTCAACGGAACGGTTTTGAACTCCTGACAATTGGGCGGGGAAACGGTTGGCGTTGCCAAGGAAAGGTCAGGAATCGTTGGAAATCCCGGTAAGCTAGGAAAGCCAAAATCTCTCGTTCGCGCCCGCGACGGCGTTTTTTTGAGGCAGGAGTTAGGCAGTTTTCGATGGAAAAACCGGGTTTTTTGTGGCGACCTTCGCGCCGATCTAACGGAATCTCGTCAAAAACGGGGTTTCTGCATCAGTCTGGTGAGATAAGATTGAAAACTGAAAATCCTAGGAAATCGTGTTAGATTACGACGTTATCGTGTGTGGTGCCGGGCCTTCTGGGGCGACGACGGCGGCTCGGGCGGCTCGGGCAGGGTTGCGGGTGGCGCTGTTGGAAAAACAGGTGTTGCCCCGTCACAAACCTTGCGGCGGCGGTATGCCGATACAAGTCGAAACTTGGTTGCGGGATTGGTTGCCCGAGACGAGCTTCAAGGCGGTGGTGGAAGCCCAGGTGCGCCAGTTGTGCCACACTTGGAATTTCGGCGAGGTGCATTGGGGATCGGTCAATTTACCGGAGTCGCCTCGGGATTTGTCTCTGTCGATGGTGCAGCGGCCGCATTTCGATAATGCTTTGGCACGGCAAGCGGTGGACTGCGGGGCGCGACTGCGGGACGGGTTGACGGTGCGATCGATCGAACGGGACGCGCGAGGGGTGACGGTTCGCGCCTCGACAACGGGCGATCGTCGAGAGACGTTTACGGCAAGGGCGCGATGGCTTGTCGGGGCTGACGGTGCCAACGGTATTGCAGCGAAAGCGGCGTCTTTACGGCAGCGGCGACGGTTGGCGATCGCGATGGAAGTGGAGCTTCCTTACGACTGGAGTCTCTCTGGCGGCGATTTGCGTCCCGATGTGGCACATTTGGAATATGGGGCGGTACGCCGGGGCTACGCCTGGATTTTTCCCAAGGGGGAGAGCTTAAATGTGGGGGCTGGGGTATTTCATCCCCCCCAGGGGGGACGCGGTAGCCATCGCAGGCTTCGGGAGGAGTTGGAACGGGCGATTTTCGGCTATTTCGATCGATTTGCTTTAGAGGTCGATCGCTCGGCGTTGAAGTTCTACGCTCACCCCCTCCCCCTCTGGAAAGGCAAGGAACCCCGTCACAGTTCAGATGGGCGCGTTCTCCTGGTGGGGGACGCGGCGGGACTCGTCAATCCCTTTTTTGGAGACGGCATCCTGCACGGCATCAAGAGCGGTATTATTGCTGCTGACTGCCTGGCTGAAGGCTGTCCCGAGAGCTACACGCGACGGTTACATGGGGAAGTGGCAGCGAATTT
This sequence comes from Baaleninema sp., assembly GCF_049974805.1. NCBI lineage: Bacteria > Bacillati > Cyanobacteriota > Cyanophyceae > Oscillatoriales > Oscillatoriaceae > Baaleninema > Baaleninema sp. Next base: position 34,280 of record NZ_JBNGCO010000003.1, on the reverse strand, counting down.
CAATGCGGCGCGGTGGCTGGCGGCGTTTTTCTACCGCTTTCCTCATTGGTCTTATCGTCACGTGGTGCAACGCCGCGACGGAACCCACATCGCGGCGCGGTTGTTGGCGGGAGATTTGCAGTTTTCGGAGATTGTCGGGAAGTTTGTCGGCTACGTGGGGCAGAAAACGGTTAGGGGTGCGATCTCAGGGTTGGGCGCACCGTTGGGGTTGAAGCGCTGAAGTCTCCCTAGCTGAGTTTGCGGATAACGGGATAGCCGCCGCTGGTATGGCGAGATACGACGAGCGATCGAAGGCTGCGATGGAGATCGATATTCGAGGGCTCGGTGATAATTTGGGTGGGATTGGTGAGGCGATAGATCGTGCCTTCAAACTGGGGGATGGCTTTGCTGTCGATGGGGGAGTTGGGGTGGGTTGGGCGGGACGGGGGGTCGGTTGGCATCGGGGAACGTCTCAACTCATCTGTACTTTAAGAATAGGTATAAATCCCCTCGGCTTCCGCGATCGCTGTCTCCGTCATGGCAAGAGATTCGTCGCTGTTTCCCGTGACGCCATCCTCAAGGAGAAATCGATCGAAATCCACCAAAGGATGCGATCGCGATCGCATCCTCCGACAGATTTCGAGATCTCAAAACCCCGCCGAAACGCGGTACTCGTCGAGATATCCGGCGTTCCAACGGGGTTGAATCGAGAGCCTTCGTTCTAGCCGATTCGACCGGCGAATCGCGATCGAACTAGACGTTCGCCCACATTTCGCTGAGTTTGTTCAGAACCGGCGTCGGATTCCAGGGTTCGACTTCCAAACCCAGTTGTTTTTGAGCTTCCACGACGCCAGCCATGGTTCCCACACCATAAATTCCATCGATGGGACCGGTGTAATAGTACGGTTCTTGAGCTAAGTATTCTTGTAGGCGAACCGTTTCTTCGTAGGTCAACCCCGTATCGGGATAGGATACGGGTTGAGTGTGGCTGGGTTCGGGATGCCAAGCGTAGCCGAACAGGGCTGCATCGGTATTTGGACCGACGACGCCATCGACTGCTAAGCCGTAGTCATATTGGAAATCCTTCACCGCTTGAATGGTGATCGGACCGTAATATCCCGTGGAATTCACGCCGTAGGGGAAATATCCCAAGGCTTTCAGACGGTTTTGAATGTCCACGACGTAGTAGTAGTCATATCCGGAGACATGCGCGACTGGTTCGGAGTAGCAGGGATCGTAGCAGGGATCGTAACAGGGATCGTAGGAATAATCGCAGTATTCGTACTCGTAGTAATAGGTTTCGGTGTAACAACCGTAAGAGGCTTCGGCTTTCGGTTGGGGGGCAGCGACTAACGCTAACGCTAAGGCAACGGGGGCAGCTGCTACGAGGCTGGGTTTGAAAACAACGGTGGGCGTCGTTTCCGATTCGTATGCTAAGTGCAGTTGAGTGTAGGCCAGGGTATCCATAAACTCACCTTAAATCGGTTTTCAGAGCGTCGTGCTTTTTTTCCAACCATAACCTAAGAAAACTGGTCGCGGGCAGTTTTTTGCAATTTTGTTAGTATTTCTCAACTCAAGCTGTTTTTTTCTCGGTCTGATGCGGCTAAACAGCCAAAATCTCATCAGAAAATCGCTCCCTTCATCTGAAAGAGTCGATCGGGGAGTACGAGGGGAGGGTTAGGAGTGAGCTGCGATCGAGACAGTCTTGTAAATCAGAGCGCAAGCTGGATTGCGACACTCCAACCGATTGATTTTCGATGGCTTTAACGATGGGTCGTGGGAATCGGCAATACCGCTTAGCCTGGGTTGCGGTAAAACCGATACTCGTTCTGAGATCGATCCAGCGATGTAGCTTGAGGATTTCGACCTCGCCTTTCACAATCGCTTCCAAACTTCACGTTTGAAACGGCGATCGAACTGCGAGGTGAGGCCCTAGAAGGCGATCGCTCGAACGAGGTTGGGTCGGTCGATGGCTCGACGAACTTATCCAGCGTTACGGTTCTTTCCCCCTATCTTACCGCCAACTTTCGGTAATTTCACCGAAGATCGGTGTTAATTTTTGTGAATTGTCCGGAAGGTTCTTTTGGGGCAATTTTCAGCTCGAATTCGACGAAGGGAGCTGTTTTCAATCCGTTTTCGCGACATTGCAAACAGACGAATTCGGCCGGAGCCAACCAACCCCGTAAAAAGTAATAGAGGGTGGTAAGATATTCGTTCGCTAATTGGGTAGAGAGGGTCAAGCCTCTGGCGCTGGGAACGACCGAGGCCAAGGTCACATCGAGGCGGTCGGGGTTAGACGGCTCGAAGGTGACGAAATCCCCCGGTCGGGGTATAACTTCGATATCTTCTGCGGCAAAGGCGGTAATGGCACGATAGAGAGACAAGGCTGAGGTAACGACGAACAGGCGCGGTTCGAAATTGTTGTCTTCAATCAGTTGCGAGACAGCTAAAACGCTTTGACGCAAGTTTTGAGCGGTGTCTTCGACAATCAAACGGTCTTGGGGAAGGCCGAACCGTTGAACCAACAGATCGCGCACGACTTCCGCTTCGCTGGTTTCGTCTTCTTGGACTTCTCGAGGAAAGTCGTAGCGTTGTCCGGCGCTGATAATCACCCGACTGGCGCCACTGTTGTTATACAGTTGAGCGGTATAGGCGATGAGATTTCCGTTGCCGCTGAGTTGAATTTGTTGGCGATCGAGGACTTGCGGCTCGACGGTTTGTTGGGCGATGAGAACGATCGTATCGGCCGTGTCTCCTTCCGTAGTTTCGAGGAGTTGTACGGCGTTGCGTTCGATGGATTTTTGATAGATAACTTCGGAAACCACGGGGGTACTCAACAACCAAAACAGGGCAAAGGCAGCATAAATTTGATTGCGAGCGGTGCTGGAAATGGCTGCTCCTTTAATCCCTTTGAGGGACTGGGCGAGCAAAAGCCAAATCAAGCCGACGGGTTGAAACGGCAGCGATAAAATCGACCAAGCAATGGTGGCGGTGCGATCGCTGGGATCGAACCACACTAACACGATAAAAATCGTCACAGCCAAGGAGCCTAAAAAGGTAAAGTACGCCTTTGGGACGATTTTTAAGAAAACGTAAAAAGCTATGACGAGAACGAGCAGCCAGAGCAAGACTCGCGTGAGAACTAAAAACATCTCGCTCTCGAATCTCCAATCGAAATAGGTTCAACGGCGCTCGACCCTAGGGAAAATACTGAAGTTTAAGGGTCGGGTCGTCGATCGCGCTCGAACTTCACTAGAATAGCAGATAGACACGCCGCGATCGTCGGTTGCCATGGGTGCATTTCTAACGAAGGCCAACATATCCACTTCGAGAAACCCGGTATTTGGAAAATCCTCCGTTTCGGGTATCCCCTGTCTTAGAGATACCGGGTTTCTGGCGATTTGCCGATTTGAGATGCACCTGTTGGAATCTTCGGTTGCGGTTGAGAGTCAACACTGAAGGAATTGTGAATTTAAATTGCGTCTTTTGACTTATTGTTTCAATTTCAAGAAGTTTTTTAGATCTACGATCGAAATTCGCTAAAATTTCCAACTTGGGATGGAAAGTTTTTCCCGATTGCTGGGATCTAGCCGATGAAAGTCAGTAACCTCCTCAGAAGCTACGAAGCAGGAACTACTCGTTTTGACGGTGTAGACCTACAAGGCGCCGATTTACACCACGTGACCTTAATTGCCGTTGATTTTACAGATGCCAATCTCATCGGCGTCGATTTGGGGCGATCGTTTTTAACGAAAGCGACCCTCAACGGCGCTCGCCTGAACTGGGCCGATTTGAGTTACGCCAAACTCAGCGACAGCCGATTAGTGAAAACCGACCTCACCAAAGCGAACCTGCGGGGCGCGTTCGCGGTCAAGGCCAATTTAACTCAGGCTTGGCTGAGCGGCGCCAACCTGGAAGGGGCGAACCTGCGGGGGGCGAACCTGGAAGGGGCGAACCTGCGGGGGGCGAACCTGGCAGGGGTCAACCTACGCGGTGCCAATCTGGAAGGGGCGGATTTCCGTTGGGCGAACTTGAGCGGTGCGCGGTTGAGCGGTGCGATTTTAGACGAGGCGCGGTTCGCGGGGGCGAAGTTACACGGGGCCTACCTCAACGGCGTCAACTGGGAAGGGGTCGAACTGTCTGGGGTCGATCTCAGTGCGGCCAAGCTCAACGGTGCGAATCTCAAGGATGCCGATCTTTCTGCGGCCAACCTCAGCGATGCGATTTTGCAAGGGGTCAAACTCCTCGGGGCGAACTTGCACGGGGCGAACTTGACGGGAACTCGGTTTGATCGATCGGAGTTTTGGCCGGCGGCCGCGTTCGAGGTGGAGGAGTTGCTACAAACTTCTTGAGAGGGGTCGTTGGATTTCTCCGAGACGAAGAACGCGATCGTACATAATGATTAAGAGAGGCGGGGGTTCACTGTGGGTCAAAGGTCCCCGTCCGCATCGATCGCGTTCCGAACACCTCGAATTCCGACATCGTTCATGCGTTATTGCGTCAATCCCGCCTGTCCGAGTCCCGAAAATCCCGACTCTAACGAGCAGTGCCTCAGTTGCGGTTCTACCTTACTGCTAAACGGGCGCTATTGTGCTATCAAAGTCCTCGGACAAGGTGGATTCGGCGCTACGTTCGCCGCGCGTAACGTCGCGCTTCCGGGTAATCCCATTTGCGCCATCAAACAACTGCGAGTGGCCTCGAACAATCCCAACGCCATCGAACGGGCTCGGCTGCTGTTCGAGCGGGAAGCCACGACTCTGGGAAAAATTGGCAACCACCCGCAAGTCCCGACGCTCCTCGACTATTTCGAGTTAGACGGACAGTTTTATCTGGTTCAAGAGTACGTCAAGGGCATGACCCTCAAACAGGAGGTCAAGCGCTTCGGCTGTTTCGACGAGTTTCAAGTGCGGGCGGTTCTCGATGAGGTTCTCGTACTGCTGAAATACTTCCAGTCGCAAACGGTCATTCACCGAGACATCAAACCCGCCAACATCATTCGCCGCAGCCTCGACAATCGCCTCGTCGCCATCGATTTCGGGGCGGTGAAAGACGAGGTAAGCCACACGGCTATCCTCGACCCGGACGACCCCACCCCTAACACCTCTTTCGCCATCGGAACGCCGGGATTCGCGCCTCCGGAACAGATGGCCATGCACCCGGTCTACGCCAGTGATATTTACGCTCTCGCGGCCACTTGTTTGTATTTGCTGACGGGGAAATCGCCCCGCCGTTTGGGGTACGATCCTCTAACCGGAAGTATTTGTTGGCGCGATCGCGTCCAGGTCAGCGACAATCTGGCTTACGTTTTGGACAAAATGCTGCAACCGGTGTTGGCGCAACGCTACCAAAGTGCCGAGGAAGTGTTGGCGGATTTACACTACCAACCCATCGCCGAGGAAACGGTTGAGGTGGCGCCTCAAACCACGGCAACGCCTACGCCGACTGTAGAACCCGTGGAGGAGGTGACGCAACAACCGCCGGAGAAACAGGAGACCACCTACTTCGGGTCGACCGAACCCCTCGACGCCACTAACCTCACTGATACTCGCTTGCATCGCTCGAAGCGCAGGTCTTTTCGCAGTCGTATGGGCGATCGCACTACGGCGTCTTCGTCAAACCGCTCTCAGGGAAGCAGCCGTCGGTCTCAAGGGGGAAAACTCACCGCCGAAGAACTCAAAACGGATTATTTTAAGGGACGCCGCGATTTTGCCAATCGCAATTTAAGCGGGGCGGACTTGCAACGGTTCAATTTGGAAGGGGCGAATTTTAATGAAAGTAAGTTGGTGAAAACGAATCTGCGCGGGGCGAACCTCCACAAAGCGGATCTCAGTCAGACGGGGATGAACCATGCGGTTCTCCGCGATGCGGACCTCAGCGATGCGTTTATGAGTTATTGCAATCTGGCCGGGGCGGATTTGCGGGGCGCCGACCTCACGAATGCTTATTTAACCTATGCCAACCTCACGGGGGCGAACCTCTGCGGGGCGAACCTCACCAACGCTAAGGTGACTCAGGAACAACTGGCCTCGGCGAAAACGAACTGGCGCACCATCTTACCGGATGGGAAACGCGGTTTGTTTTCTTGAGAGGTTCCGTTGATGGGGGGTTTTGTCGCCGAGAAGGGTCTGAGATACTCTGTAGCGGCGTTGTCGGTAAGGACGCGACGAGGCAGTTGGGTGGCGAAGAACTGTAATAGCGTTAACGTTTTAATGGATACGCGAACATTTCGGAGATCGATCGAAGAAGTCTTATGTTTTCTAGACGACATTTAACTCTGTTAACGGATTTTGGGTTGCGCGACGGTTATGTGGGTATTCTCAAAGGCGTCATCGCCAAGGTCGATCCCACGGTGTCCGCGATCGATATTTCTCACGATATTACGCCCCAAGACGTGGCGGCCGCCCGCTTTTGTTTGGCCAATGCTTACCCCTATTTTCCCAAGGATACGGTTCACGTGGCGGTTGTCGATCCGGGGGTGGGAACTCCCAGACGAGGGATCGCCGTGCAGTTGGAAGACGGCTATCTCGTCGGACCCGACAATGGTATTTTCGACGGCGTGTTGAGTCGCCATCGGGTGGTGTCGGTGGTGGAACTGACGGAACGGAAGTATTGGCGCACCGATCGCCCCAGTCGCACGTTTCACGCCCGAGATATTTTTGCCCCGGTGGGGGCCCACATCGCGACGGGGGTTCGGGTCGATCGCTTGGGGACTCCCATCGATCCTGAAAGTTTGGTGCGGTTGCCGATTGGGGAAGCGAAGAAGATGGAGGGCAAAATCGAGGGATGCGTGCAGTATTGCGATCGCTTTGGCAATTTGATTACCAACATTCCGGCTCAATGGGTTGATGGTAAAAGTTGGCAGGTGGAAATCGGCGGACAGAAAATTCCCCAGGGGGAAACTTACAGTGACGCGAAGGCGGAAGGAACGGTGGCGTTAGTGGGCAGTCACGGTTGGGTCGAAATCGGCGCCGATCGCGCGAGTGCCAGCGATCGCTTGAACGTGAAGTTCGGCGATACGATTGCCATTATTTACGAATAGTTGGGATTTGATGAGCCAGCAGCACGTAATTGGTTTGACGGGGGGTATCGCGACGGGGAAAAGTACTGTGGCGGCGTTTTTACAGGAGACTTACGGTTGGCCGGTTCTGGATGCGGACGTTTGTGCGCGGGAGGCGGTGATGCCGGGGTCTCCGGTGTTGGAGGCGATCGCCTCTCGCTACGGATCGGAGATTTTACAAGAGGACGGTACTCTCGATCGATCTCGGTTGGCAGACGTGATTTTTAAGGACGTGGCGGAGCGAAAATGGCTCGAGGGTCAAATTCACCCGTTCGTTCGCCAGCGGTTTGTGGAGGGGATCGATCGCCACGACGAGACGGTGGTGTTGGTGGTGCCGCTGTTGTTTGAAGCTAAGATGACGGATTTGGTGACGGAGATTTGGGTGGTGGCCTGTTCGCCGGAGGAACAACTGAGGCGGTTGAGGCAGCGAAACGGTTACAGTGAAGAGGAGGCGCGATCGCGTATTGAGGCGCAACTGCCTTTAGACCGCAAGTGTCAGCAGGCGGATCTCGTTCTCGATAATTCGGGCGATCGACGGGTTTGGCAACGGCAGATCGATCGATGGGTTCGGGAACGTCCGAACGGTTCGCCGTAATTTTTTCGGTGTGTGTGAGTTCACGACTTTAACGAGATGATGAGACGAATCGGATGGTACGCGATGGCGGGATCGATCGTTTTTGGTATTGGTGTCGAGGCAGCGGTCGCGAAGGCGCAGTGCGAAAATCCGCCCACGGTGGCAACAGCGGGGACGAGTTCCCTCAGCCGACGGCGATCGCCTCGAGAGTTAGTGGCTGAAGGGGAACGGTTGGTGATGCGCGGTGAGGTGCGCCAAGCGGTGGCGCTCTACGAGGAAGCTCAAACCCTCCACACCTTTTTCACTATCGGGGCGCAGTCGTGGAACGTTCTGTGTTGGTACGGCAGTCTCTGGGGCGAGGCGGAGGCGGTTCTCGACGCCTGCGAACGGGCAGTCCAACTCGACCCGGATAATGTTGAAATTCGCGACAGTCGGGGGTTGGCGCGGGCGTTGGTGGGCGATACGCAAGGGGCGATCGAGGATTTTCAAGCTTTTGTAGAGGCCACGGAGAACGAACCGCGACGCTTTCAACGGCAAAATTGGATCGAGATGTTGGAAGCTGGGGAAAATCCCTTTACCCCCGAGGTTTTGCGGATGTTGTTTATTGATTGATGGCTGTTTGAGGGGGCGGACTCGATGGGTCTCGATTGGGGTGACTCACGGGGTTGACTAAAAAATCAATATAGTTGACAAACCTCCATTATCTAAAAATAATATTTTCATTTTCTGTCTTTTATCGCTCCTTGTCAACCCCCGATCCCAGATTTTTCGCGATGTTGACTAAAAAATCAATATAGTTGACAAACTTCAATTATCTAAAAATACATTTTTATAATCCCCGAGTTTCCTGCCTTTGTCAAGCCTCTGGCTGGCTGAAAATCGGTTCGTTTTATTGAATAAAAAAACAATAAGCACAAAAACGGGAAACTCGTCAAAGAGTTTCCCGTGTGACACAGGACATCTAACCTGTGGAAAACTTAATTTCAAGTTAATTTCAAGCTCGCTGGACTTGGGGATCTAAAACGGTCGTAACGGTTAAATAAGAACGCTTAGGTTCGATCGGGTTGGATGTAATTGACACTCCCACGAATAGAATTCGTGGGATTCTTGGCTCAACGATCTGGCTTACACATTTGCCTCGGAAGTCAAATGCCCAGAGGCCAATATCTCCCCAAGCGTTCGCATCCTCCCAACCCCCCTTTGAAAGGGGGGCGAAGGGGGGATGCCTGTTTCGGTATGCCCTACCGTACAGTGGAGTGCCAAAAATTTGAGTCTCCGTGCTTGACGCTTGAAGTTTTTACCCACACGAGCTATTTTCCGCGCGGAACCGCCAAACTTCAGTTTTCAAGGTTCTCACTTTTCGGTGCCAGGTTTTTTGTGAGGTTAGCTACCTGTACCTCAATCCGGATTTTAGCATCGAAGCTTAAAAGCTTCAACGCGTTCGTCCCACGCTTAAAAGACGTGGGCTTTGCTCCCTCTTCTGTAAGTAAGGTTTGGAGGTGTCATCTGTTAGCATACTCGGTTTTTCCAGCAACGCTTATCCGATTTGCGCAACTTTTTGGGCGGTGGCGCAAAAATCCGTGAAACTACGTAAGCATTAATACTTCTTAAGTCCTTCAGGGTTTCGATCGACTCCCCGCCAATCTCGATGACTGTCGAGTTTTCCGCTTTTTCCTGTCAGGGATAGAGACGGCTCGTGCTTTAACTTTTATTTTATTGACATTTATTATAAATAACTTTATAGTGATTAAACACAATAACGAGTAATAATTGTAAATAGCCATGAAAATCGCCGTTCCCGTCGCCAGTCAAGACGGACTCAACGCCTCTATGGGTGATAGTTTCGGTCGTTCTACTTACTTCGCCCTGGTGGAACTGGACGACAAAAGCGTGAAATTTATTGAGAATCCTGCTCGACAAGAAGGCAGCGGTGCCGGAATCAAAGCGGTGCAAACCATCGCCGATGCAGGGGTCGAGGCGGTGGTCGTCCCGCGTTTGGGACCGAAAGCCATTCAAGCGTTAAAAGATGCGGGAATTACCGCCTTTGAATTTACGGGGGAGAGACTCGAAGGGGCGATCGAGGCCTTTCAAGCTGGAGAACTGAGCGAATTTTCCCCGGAAGGTTGCGGACATTCTCATTGACGAGGAGATAAGGAGAGGGAGAAATGATAAAAATTGCGGTACTGAGTGGTAAAGGCGGGGCGGGTAAAACCACTGTCGCGACGAATTTCGCCCTCTCCTTGTCTGGTGTAGGACGGGGAGTGCAACTGTTCGACGCGGATGTGGAAGAACCGAACGCCCGTCTGTTTTTACATCCGAATTTTGGCGATCGCTCTGAACCGGTTCGCCGTCGGATTCCGGTGGTGGACGCGGAAAAATGCACGCTCTGTCAAACCTGCGTGGAGTTTTGCCAGTTCAACGCTTTGGCGAAATTGGGTAGCCGTATTGTCGTTTACCCGGAAGCCTGTCACAGTTGCGGCGGTTGCAAGCAGGTTTGTACGGCGAACGCGATTTCTGAGAGCGATCGCGATGTGGGCTTGTTGCAGTGGGACGCCGACGTTTCGGGGATCGAGTTTTGGCAAGGAGAACTGTTCGTGGGGGAAGAATCCGCCGTTCCGGTGATTCGGGCCTTAATGCAGCATATCGACGATCGCAAAATCGCCATTCTCGACGCGCCCCCCGGAACCGCTTGTCCGGCGGTGGAAGTAGCCGAGAGCAGCGATTTTTGTCTGTTGGTGGCGGAACCGACGCCTTTCGGCTTGCACGATTTGCAGATGACGGTAGAGACGATCGCCATGTTGAACAAACCCTGGGGACTCGTCATCAACCGTTCGGAGGGGGAGGCGGACAAGCCCCTGGAAGCCTACGCTCGAGAACAGGAGATTCCGATTTTACTGAAAATTCCGTTCGATCGCGGCTTCGCCGAACTCTATTCTCGCGGGATTCCCTTTGTCGATCGCTATCCGAGTTGGAAACCGCGTTTTCGAGAACTGTGGAACCGCATTCGATCGCCGCACCCAGTCAAAGTGTCTTAAAAAAGTCCCATGAAAGAAGTCGTCGTCATCAGCGGAAAAGGCGGAACTGGGAAAACCACCGTTACCGCCAACCTCGCCGCCCTCGCGGAAAACTTTGTCCTCGCCGATTGCGACGTGGACGCTCCCAACTTGCATATTCTTTTGAAACCGCAAATTCTGGAAGAGGAGCCGTTTTACGGGGGAAAAGTGGCGGTTCGCCAGATCGATCGCTGCATTAACTGCGGTTTGTGTCGGGTGTTATGCGAGTTCGAAGCCATCGCCAAAGACGGATCGATCGATCCCATCAAATGTGAAGGGTGCAATCTCTGCGTGGTGAAATGTCCCATGGGGGCGTTGAACCTGGTTCCCCAACAGAGCGGAACCCTCTATTTTTCGGAAACTGAAGTCGCCCCGATGGTTCACGCGAGATTGAAAGCGGGGGGCGAAAACTCTGGTAAATTGGTCACGCAAGTCAAGCGCGTGGCGGCACAGGTGGCGAAGGAGTACGGTAGTCAGTGGGCGATCGTCGACGGTTCGCCGGGAATTGGCTGTCCCACCATCGCCTCGATACGGGGGGCGGACGCGGTGTTAATCGTCACCGAACCGACTGTCTCGGGATTGGCGGATTTGAAACGGGTGGTGCAACTCGTCGAACAGTTCCGCACGCGGGCGTTTGTGGTTATCAACAAATTCGACCTCAATTTAGAGATGACTGAAGAAATCGAAGCCTTTTGTGGCGATCGCAATATTGCGGTTCTGGGGCGGCTTCCTCTCAGTTCAGTGGTGGTAGACACTTTGCGACGGGGGGAACTGCTGGTGCGTCAGGTGTCGCCGAACCCGGTCGGCGAGGGGTTGAAACAGGTTTGGACTCAGTTAAAAGCGGCGCTGAGTTGAGGTTGGGTGTTGAGAGTCCAAATGGAAGGGGGTCGGTTCGTCTGAATTCGTTCGATCTGAATTCGTTTTATCTGAATTCATTGTGACATCCTCCCGACGCTCACCCTAACGGGTAGAGCGCAGGCTTCCCTTCCTCGCGGTTGGGTTTTCCTGCTTCATCGGGGTTCCCAAGCAACCTTCCTCCACAGGCAGTATCACCGACTGTCCATCGGCTACAAGTACAAGACCTCGTTGCATGACCACTTGCGCGGCAGCAATATCTCGGTCAGTTGTATATCCACATTCATCGCAATGATGCACCCGTTCACTGAGTTCTTTTTTCCCAGTATGCGCCCCACACTGAGGGCAGGTCTGACTGGTTCCATTGGGGTCAACCTTAGCCAAGTAGACTCCACGTTTCCAGGCGACCCACTTGAGGATGTCCAGGAAACTTCCCCAAGCAGCATCAAGGCAATGTTTTGCCAACATCCCGCGACGGGTTGCTTTGAGGTTCAAATCCTCAGCAAAAATCATCCCAGCATTGTCACAAAGTTTGTGAGCGGTCAGAAAGTGGAACTCGCGGCGAACATTGTAGATATGCTCATGCAGTTTGCGAATCTTGGTTTGAATCTTCCGGTAATTAGCAGAACCTTTTTTCTTGTTTCTCAATTTGCGTTGCAGCCATCGAAGCTTGCTTTGCAAATCCACGAAAAAGCGAGGGCGTTCTACCAGTTCTCCGGTCGATACAGACAAGAACTTCTCCAGTCCCAAGTCAATGCCGATGGGTTCACCATGAGGCATGACATCAGGGACGGAAAGATCGGCTTGCAGAATCAGTTGTGCGTACCATCCAGACGGCTTGAACACGACCCGAACTTGCTTAACCTCAAATCCCTCTGGAATCGGTCGATGCAGGTTGATGGACACAGATCCAACCTTCGGCAGCTTTATCTCAAACCCATTGACTGGATTCGACTTGAACTGCGGAAATACAAAAGAGCGGTACTGACCGAACTTTTTGAATCGTGGAAATCCAAACCCTCTCTCTTGCATGAACTTGAACGACTTATCCAATCGCTTCAGAGCATCTTGCAAGACTTGAGAATGAACCGTTTTGAGTTCCGGAATCCTCTTTTTCGCTTCAGTCAGCGCCTTCTGTTGTTTGTAGTAGTCGGGATAGGGCGCGTCAGCAGGGATGATGTATTCTTGTCTGATGCTGCAAGCATTGACCGGACATTTACGCGAATCGATCCAGTCCCTTCTCTCTGCCAAAGCGTAGTTATACACGCGACGGCATTGCTCTAGCCAGTCAAGCATTTGCGCTTCCTGGTCAAGTCCTGGATAGATTCGGTAGCTGTAGGTCAAGTTCAACATACTCATAATATTCTAACAGATTTACGCCCTCTGTTAGAACCGATAGTAGTGTGTCGATTTTCGGGGCATCGAACCCCTCAATCGACGCGGGGAGTCCATGTATCCCGAGGCTGACCTTTCAGGTACAGCGCGGGACTTATAGCTCCGGTGAACCCCTCAAAAGTTAAAATAACGGGCAACAGACTTCAGCGAGCGATCGCCGCCTTCGACACTTCTACTTCATGAGCGTTTTACCGCCTTTCCACACCCTCCCCCTCCAACAACAAATCGCCCAAATGTTCGTCGTTCGGGCGTCGGGACATTGGTTCGATTCGCAAATTCGCTATCCGGCGTGGGAACCGCCCCGCCAAACGCTACAGCGGTGGATTGGCGAACTCGGACTCGGCGGCGTGTTGCTGATCGATGGAAGTGCGGCGGAGTTGCGATTGAAAACGCAGCAGTTACAGGAGTGGGCGAAGGTTCCCCTGTTGTTGTGTGCGGATATTGAGGAAGGGGTGGGTCAGCGATTTGCGGGGGCGACTTGGTTTCCGCCGCCGATGGCGTTGTCGGACATCGCCCGTCGGGATTGGGATAAGGCTGTTGAATACGCCGAACGGATGGGGGCGATAACGGCCCGAGAAGCGATCGCTACGGGGTTGAATTGGATTCTCGCCCCGGTGGTGGATGTTAATAACAATGCTGACAATCCGGTGATTAACGTGCGATCGTTCGGCGAAACGCCGGAGGTGGTATCGGCGTTGGCGACGGCGTTTTTACGGGGAACGCAGCGGTTTCCGGTGTTGGCGACGGCGAAGCATTTTCCGGGTCACGGGGATACGAGCGTGGATTCTCACTATCATCTTCCCACGATTCCTCACGATCGCGATCGCCTCTCCCAGACCGAGTTACCCCCTTTTCAAGCCACTATCGAGGCGGGTGTCGATGCGGTGATGACGGCTCATTTGCGGGTTCCGGCGTGGGATGCGGACAATCCGGCTACGATGTCGAAACGGATTTTAACGGAACAGTTACGGGGAAATCTGGGGTTTGAGGGGTTAATCGTGACGGACGCTTTGGTGATGGGGGCGATCGCCAAACGTTACGATGCTAACGAAGCCCCGATTTTAGCCATTGAAGCCGGGGCTGATATTGTCTTGATGCCCAGCGATCCCGAAGGGGGAATTCAAGCGGTATGCGAGGCGGTCAAATCGGGACGGATTGCGATCGAGCGTATTCACCAATCCCTCGATCGCATTGGCAAGGCGAAAACGAAGGTCTTTTCTCAGTCCTCTTTTGAGACTTCGCCTCGAACGGATCTCGATCGCATCGCCACTTCAGACGCCCTCGACCTCACGCGATCGATTTTACGAGCATCCCGACGCCATTGCGGAAAACCCCTCTCTCCTGTCTCTTCTGGATACAACATCGTTATCGTAGACGATTGGTTGCGGTGTTCCTACCTCGGACATCATACTCCTGCGATCGCACTTCCCAAACAACAAGGGTTTAGCCCTTATTTCGTAGATCTCAACGGACCGCAACAGCCGCCGGAAACGGGAACCGGGCAGCCTACAATACTACAAGTTTTCGTGCGGGGAAATCCCTTTGGCAGCAGTGGGGCGATCGTGGAACTCGCCCAGAGCTGGCTTAATAAATTATTAAAAACTGGCGATCTCGTAGGGATTTCGATCTATGGTAGTCCTTATACTCAGGAGCAATTTATCCAACACCTACCGCCTTCGCTTCCCGTAGGGTTTTCCTTCGGGCAAATGCCTGAAGCTCAAGCGATCGCCCTCGAAGCTCTCTTTGGAAAAATCATTCTGGAGTGGTCTTCTCTCAAGCCCCTAGCCTAAGAGAAACAACAGCCCAACCATCGCTTTGCTCGTGCGATCGTCTGTTAACAAATTCGAGAGAGCGATTTGTCAAATTCACCAAATTACGCGGTTTCAGCCCCTAAACGGTCGCAAACTTTACGAAACTTCATCAAACTTGAGTATAATCGGGAAGTGACAGGGGTCAAAATCCGAACAAGTTCAGTATCATGGGTTACAAGCACGGACTCCAAGCTTTAGGCGATCGAAGTTTTCCTCGACCTTCATAAAGCTTGTAGCCTGTCAACTCCTGGCTGAGCGGGAAATAACGAGTTGCCCTGAGTCGCGATTCCATATCTGCTACCCAGTTTCATCTGTTCCTGACACTCGCCAGTTAAGAAAACGAGGGATTATTATGACTCTGACGACGACTGCCCGGTATACCATTGCTGTCATTAAAGACGAAGCCTCTCATCTCGTCCAGCAAGGTACAGTGAGCCGACAACAACCGATTTATACCCTCTGCCGTTATATTCCTGCCCGCGAATGGGCTTCCGTAGAAACGGAACTTGAAAATCACGACTTTTTACTTCGCGATCGCATCGGCGACCTGGTGGGTCCCGAAACTTGGGAAAACGACTAAGCGGTAGTTCCAACAGTTAACCTACCAAACAGTCGGTTAACAAGTGCGCCCAGTTTAGTTGTTGTTAATTTTATTAAACCAAGGAAGCGGGCAACAGGAAGTAACAAATGTTACGGTCTGTAATTTTTTCCCGCTTCTGTATCGTGCAGAAGTCTAGCCGACTGGCGGCGACTAGGCATCCTTTTCTCGAAGCTGTTCGAGTTCGCGGCGCAACATGGCCACTTGAGCCGTCAAATCTTGCAATTCCGCCTCAGTTCCCGTCGGTGCGGCAGTCGTTGGCGCGTCATAACTCGTCGAAGTCGAGGAGGTCGTCGTTCCCGAAGAGGTTTGACCCATCAGGCTATCGACAAAACTGCGAGCTTCCTGTTCGGTGACTTCACCTTTGGCGGCCAATTTCTCAACGAGAGCGTTCCAATCCTGTTGCTGGAAGGCTTGAAAGTTCTCCTCTCGTTTCTGGGGATCTTGCAAACTCTCGATCGCCGAACTGGCTGCGCCGATAGTTACGCGAAAACCAGTTTGTAGCGATTGCATCAACGTATCGGGATTCATAGGGTGTTTATCTCGGGTTGGTCTAGGATGTTGGGCTTGATAAGCCAAAGACTGGCTCGATCTTAACAAAATTAAATGTTTCTGCGCTCCGATTGGTTTGAAGGAGCCGGGGAGAGAGGGAGATGGGGAGACACTGCTCACGGTTCCCGGTTCACGGTTCCCGGTTTCCTGTCAAAGCGGGTCGTAAAATGCCGAACACGGAGGTATAGCCGTGGAGGAAGGTGCTTCCGCCGACGGGGCCGATTTCGCCGTTGCAGAAAAAGCCGCTGAGGGGAACGCCGTCGAGATAGCGGTGGAACAGGCGAGAATCGAAGTTCGGTTCGCCGTAGAGTCCTTCGCCCCGGCCGAGACAGGAAAACATTAACGCGCCGAAGGGACTGGCCGAAGTGGTGCTGTCGCGACCGTATTTTTGAAGCAGGGTTTCTAAATCTTCGGCGGAGGTTTTGGCGTCCCGTAGGTGGAACTGGACGCGCTGACCCGGACGCACGCGATCGCCGATGGCCACCGCCCCCGCTTGGGGATCGACGCCGATGAGGTTGCGAATGAGAAAGTCTCCCGGCTCGAGGGTTTGTTTGAATTCGTCGCTGACGACGCCGATAAATAGCGAATTTTGCGCCAGTTCGCGATCGGCTTCGCTCAGTTCGACGATGGAATCTCGCAAGACTTCTAGCGGCGGACGAGCTGAGTCTGTGGCGCCGAGTTCGTTGAGGGCCAAAATGATGTTTCGTTCCCCCTCGGCGATGCGATAGGGTTTCCCGATGGGACGACAGCCTTGGGCGACGATGGTATCGATGGCAATGTTACCCGAAAGCGCTACGCCGACGACGCCTTCTCGCACGGCGCGATCGTCGAAGAACAAGTTCGCCCCCCGCATCCCGGGACTGCTGGAAAGTCCTCCCACTTTCGGCGATGTGGGATAGGCGTAGTCGAGACCTTGCAGTAAATCGTTAATGCGCGACATAAAGGGATCGGCTAAAACGATAAACTGCGGGTTGTTTTCGGGAGATACGCCGACGGCTTCAATCCAACGTTGGGGAGGACTGTCGAGATCGGGAAGTTCGTCCGAGGGGAGGAAAAAGCTCTGTACCCGTACCTGCGGAAGTCGCATCAGGGTCAAACTCAGGGCGATGTCTCCCTCGATTTCTACGGTACTGCTGTTGGTGGACTCGCTCCCGACGACGCCACCGCCACCGCAACCGATGAGGTGGGGAATGTCTAGGCGTTGGCGTAGTAAGGGCATCAACCGGGGATATTCGCTGGCAAAGGCTGAGGAAATAAACACCAATCCCAAATCGGGCGGCCCGGATAATGCCTGTTGTGCGATCTCGCTGACTTCGTCCGCCGCTGCTTCGAGCGAGGGGCGTCTCGATAAAGCGTTAACCCACTCCATAGGTTCGTCCTTGCAATCGCTAGTGGTTGTCGCGTTGTTTGAGGAAACCTCGATCGCCCTCGATCGTCAGTCCCTTTTCGATCGACCCGTCGGCGAAGTGAAATCTTAAAAATATAGATCGGGATACGCCACGAGCGCGTCGGGTCTAGTAAGAGTAATGGTATAGAACCGTTCGTTCTCTAGCAACGATTGGCGAGTACGGGTAGGCGAACCGCCTCTTGAGGAAAGATTCCCTATACTGAAAAGGGTGAACAGACTGATTAAGACGTAGATCCATCCAATAGGAGACTATGAGCGACATTCAAAAACAAATCGAACAAGAACGCGAGGCGGCTCGGGCTGTCTGCGATACCAGTGGTGCCAGCTCTCAAGACTGTGCCGCAGCCTGGGATGCCGTCGAAGAATTGCAAGCGGAAGCGGCTCACCAAAAACAAAAACCGCAAAAAACCTCGTTTGATACCTACTGCGAGGACAACCCCGATGCGGCTGAATGCCGGTTGTACGACGATTAATCCGCTATAACCAACGATGATGGTACTTCAAGCGGCGAGGAGACTCCTCGCCGCTTGTTGTTTGAATTTGTTATCTTAGTTCTAGCTAGATTTATGTACGTTATTTAAACATCTGTATTCTCTTTCGTCCCCGCTGGGGTCTCGTTCGCTCCTTTTCCCGCTTCGACTATGGCGATCGATCTTCGCAAACAACCCTTGGAAGCCCGTTGGCAGGCGATTTACGGCGTCGGTTTGGTGGCGGCGGCGGCGATTTCGGTACTGGCCGCCGTGGCAGCCGATCGCTCTTCCGAGACGACAGTGTTTCAACCCGCTTGCACTCGCATTTTGGATACAGAAGCGACCCTCGATCGCGATCGCCTGCAAGGGTTGCACGGAAACCACGGTATGGAGGCGGCCAGGGTGCGAGAGCAATTGGGATCGCCCTATTGCCTGTTGCCCAAAATAGCCTTGCAGGAGGGGATTTTGACAGACCGAGAGCTGTATCGCACCAGGGAGGGGGCGTTGGCGGTCGTGGCTTACGAGGGCGATCGCTACCTCGGATATAGTCTGGAAGCCGCCGATCGTCCGGGTATCCGTTGGACGCCCGATCCGCCGCCTGCCAACGCTCCCATCGTCTCCGAAGTGACAGTCGAATCCGCTACCGCTGTCGCGGCTGGAGACGAAATCGCCGATCGCCCGGTGGTGGCAGAATTCGGAGAACTCTCGCTGCGTGCGACGGGACGGGTGTTCGCCCCAGTGGACGGTTGGGCTAACGGTCAGTTTCGGTTCGTCACGGGCGGCAGGCTGCGATCGATGCCCTCGGACTGTACGATATTGTCCAGTCCCCAAATCCCGAACTACCTGCTCAAACTCTGCGGTTTAGCCCGCCGCCATTTAGGGTATCGGCGAGTGGGCGAACCGTTGGGACGGACAGACGGCTATCTCCACGTCGCTCTGTTGACCTATCGCTCGGACGAGGCGGGCGATCGCTGGGTGTACGTGCCTCCAGCGCCTTCTCTGGTACAAACGCTGTTCGATCGCCCCTAATCGTCTGCGATCGGGAGTCTACGAGGCTAAATCAGAGCGATCGCCACAGAGGTTTCACTCTGTTGCCCGAACAGCAATCAAACCTTCCTCGAGCCGCGATCTCCTCAATGGATCGTTCCTTCACCGTAACTAATTTGTTCAGACTTGTAATCCGGCGGTTCAATGTGAATCATCACGCGAACCGGACTAAACCGTTCCTCTAACCGTTCTTCCACAGCTTCAGTAATATCGTGAGCGGTTTCCACGTCCTTCGCATCGACCACCAAGTGCATTTCCACAAATACCTGTCGTCCGATGAGTCCCCGAGAGGCGATATCGTGACAGTTGAGGACTCCCGGCACTTCCATCACCGTTTGATGAATCGCTTCGGGGGCGATGGCCGTCTCGTCCACCAACCAGGGTAAATTTTCCCGTAACACTTCCCAACCGCTGCGAAACACTAACGCCGCCACAGGAACCGCCAACACCAAATCGATCCAGGGATAGCCAATCCAGACACCGATTAAGCCAGCGATGACAGTCATCGTAATCCAAATATCGCTCATCGTATGGTGAGCGTCGGCGATGAGGATTTTACTACCTAACTTCAGTCCCACCCGTCGTTCGTAGAACGCCACGAGGATGTTGACGCCCAACACCACGAGCATCAGCCACAGCACCCAAGAGGACATCGAAACTTCCTGACCCCCAAAAAATAAGCGATCGAAAACGCCTTTCAAAATTTCCAAACAGGCGACGCCCAAAAAGGCTGCAATACCGATGGCACCGACGGCCTCGAATTTCTGGTGTCCGTAAGGATGATCGCGATCGGGTTGGGGGGACGACAAACGACTCGTCACCAACCCCAGCACGTTGCTGGCACTGTCCGTTACGCTGTGCAGGGCGTCGGCAATAACGCTCAGCGATCCCGTCCACAGCCCGAGAGCGACTTTGAGGACTAACACAAACAGGTTTAAAAGCAGCGTCACGATGAGAACGCGGCGGACTTGGGGGCGATAGTCAGTAACCACTTTGAACTCAGAAAAAAACTTGAAAAAACTCGGGAAAATTGGGGGAAGCTCGGGGGCATCTCAAAGACAGCCACAATATCGATTTGGAGAAACTCGGGATCTGGAAAATCCTCAGCTTCAGGTATCCCGTCTCTTAGAGATACCGGGTTTCTGACGATTGGCAAGTTTGAGATCCACCCGCAGGTTCGAGGACTGGGGAAGTCAAAAGCAAACTTGTGGCGGCGGTTTCAGGCGTTTACATCTAGATTTCGTTCAAACGTAACGCAATCGGCTAACTTGGAAAAGGAGAATCGATTGATATACCAACAGCTTATGAAAGCGTCAACTACCCGTCAACCATCGTCCCTAGCAGCTCGCAGCCTCAAAATCGTTGGACTTCTCCTGATCGTATCGTCTCTGCTCGATTACCTGATTATTCCTGCCCCGTATCAGCCCCTCAACTTACAGTGGCGCATTCAGGTGGCCTCCACCTTCGTCGATCGCGGCATTATTCCCATGATCGGCATCGCCCTCCTGTTTGCGGGGTACTGGATGGGAACCGCAGGGGCAGCGACGGCAATGCCCCGCAAAAAATGGCAAGATTTGCGGTTTTGGGGACTCGTCCTCTCGAGTTTACTGGGACTGTTGTTTTTATTGATGACGGGGATTCACTTTAACGACGTGCGGATGCAGAGCAACCAACGGCTCGAAAGCATCGCCCAACAAGCTCGTCAAGCAGAAACCCAACTCAACACTCAATTGAGTAGCGAAGAGTTTCAAACACAACTCGAACAACAGCGGACTCAACTCGAACAGCAGCTAGAAACGCTGTTGGAAAACGAAGCCCAGCGACAACAGCTCATCGAAAGCGAACAGACCCCCGACGCTCTGCGTCAGCTTCTCGAAGAGTCTCAAGACAATCCCGATGCGATTCAGAGTTTTCTCGATCGGCAAGCCTCGCAACTGCCCGAACAGCTCCAAGGTCGAATTCGTCAACGGGAAGAGCAACTCGAACAAGAAACGCGCCTGGCCGCTTGGAAATCTGCCTTTCGCATCGGTCTGAGCAGCCTGTTACTAGCCATCGGTTACATTGTCATTGGCTGGACGGGTCTGAAAGGCATGATGAGACCGCGTCGCGGCGGACGCAAAGTGCCTTCGTCGAATTAGAGTGAGCCTCTTAGAGTGAGCCTCTTCCAGTTAGCTGCTGAAAGTTCGCTTCGAGGCCAACTCACGCCGAACACTGGCTTCGGAAGCCCATCGACTCGGTTCGTTCGTACCATGCGGATCGGCATACGATCGAGGCGTTCGGATGCTGCAGGGTGCGACACCTTTTTTATGCGATCGCTCGTCAGCCTATGTTTTCGATTTACATTCTCACTTACAACGAAGAAATCGATATCGCCGACTGCATCGAGTCGGCGTTATTGTCCGACGATATTGTAGTCGTCGATTCCTTTAGCAGCGATCGAACGGTGAAAATCGCGCGTCGCTATCCGGTACGCGTCGAACAGCATCGCTTTGAAAGTCACGGCAAACAACGCACTTGGATGCTGCGATCGATCCCCACTCAATACGAGTGGGTTTACATCCTCGAAGCGGACGAACGCATGACCCCGGAACTGTTCGAGGAATGCCAACAGGTTATCCAAAAAAACGAAGCGGGTCTACAGGACGACATCGTGGGGTATTACGTTGCCGAACGGGTGATTTTTATGGATCGCTGGATTCGTCGCAGCACGCAATACCCCCGCTATCAACTGCGACTGTTCCGTAAAGATAAGGTGTGGTTCGACGATTACGGCCACACCGAACGGGAAGTCTGCGACGGCAAAACGGGATTCCTTAAGGAAACTTATCCCCATTACACTTCTGGCAAAGGATTGAGTCGTTGGATTGAAAAACACAATCGCTATTCGACGGACGAAGCGGTCGAAACCTTACGCCAACTTCAGTATGGAAACGTCCGCTGGCAAGACCTCTTTTTCGGGCGATCGGAAGTCGAACGAAGACGGGCTTTAAAAGACTTATCTTTGCGCTTGCCGTTTCGTCCCTTAGTGCGATTTATTTATATGTATTTCTTCTTGGGGGGACTCCTCGACGGTCGAGCGGGGTTTGCTTGGTGTACCTTACAAGCCTTTTACGAATACTTAATTCTTTTAAAAGTCGACGAACTCCAGCGCCAAGGACAGATTCCCCCACCACCGCAACCGTCCTCTTCCGGAGAAGAAGAGGAGGCATCGGTGACGGTACAAACGCCTTCGGGCGGATCGTCTTCCCAGGCTTAACTACAGTCGTCGCCGTTCGAGAAACATTGGCGAGTGGAGTGCGATCGCACCGAGGTCGATGACCTTTTCCGTCGCGTTTTCCCATCGCCCCAACCGTCAATCCGTCTCGCAAAACGGGAAATTCGCTTCCCTTCCTTGCTTTCCCGTCATTTTTGCCCTCGAGATGTTACATTTGATACACAGAGCCGTTGACAAACCGATTGGGGATCGTTGTCCCATCTCCGCCTCTCCCACGAGCTTGCAACAATTCTTTACAAGCGTTAACAATTAATATAAGACAACAAGTAACCTTCCCTATCGTTTTGGATATCCAGAACGACGACATCGGCTTATATGAATGGCGATACGAGTGAAAGATCTGTGCTCCAACGCTTAAAACAAGACCTAAAAAACGATTTAATCGCAGGCTTGTTAGTCATCATCCCGTTAGCGACGACGATTTGGCTAACGCTCGTCATCGCCAACTGGACGATCGGCTTTCTGACGAGCATTCCCAAACAGCTAAACCCCTTCGACGGGTTGCACCCGATTTTAGTCAACCTGCTGAACTTACTGGTGGGATTTGCGGTTCCCCTGTTCGGTATCTTGCTCATCGGCTTGATGGCCCGTAACATCGTCGGGCGATGGTTGCTGGACTTCGGGGAAAACATCGTCCAGGCGATTCCCTTAGCGGGGTCGGTTTACAAAACCCTCAAGCAACTGCTACAAACCCTATTACAAGATTCGAGTACCAAATTCCGCCGCGTGGTTCTCATCGAGTATCCCCGTAAAGGACTCTGGGCGTTAGCCTTCGTCACGGGGGCGATTAGCGGCGAGATTCAAACCCATATGAACGAATCGATGTTGAGCGTCTTCGTGCCGACGACGCCCAACCCGACAACGGGATGGTACGCTATTATTCCCGAACGGGACGCCGTCGATGTCAACCTTTCGATCGAGGATGCGTTTAAAATCCTCATATCGGGGGGCATTGTCTGTCCGACTCCTCCCGATGGCGTACCCGGCGAACCCCAACGGCCGACCCTCGAACAGCTTCTCTCGCGGAAGAAAAACAAACCCGCTCCCGTCGAAGAAGCCGTTCCCGTCGAGGAAGCCGTTCCCATCGAAGAAGACGCCTAACCCCAACGCCGTCTCGCTGTCGTTGTCTTTCTACTCCGCACCCGGCCTATGCAAGCCCGCAGTATCGCCCGCGAACTGGCACTTCTGAGTTTGAGCCAGTTACCGAAAAATCCCGACAAACTCACCGAACAGCAGCTTGGCGATATTGTCGTGGCTGCGATTCGGGCGATGACATTGGAAGCGCACGAAGCCCTCGAAACCGCCGCCGCCGAACTCAAACGGGGAAGCGATCGCCTCTTCGAGAGCGAAACCCGCACCACCGACCTCAAAAGTGCCAAAGCGATGGTTTCCGACGCTGTGGAACTGACGCGACAAGCCATCGAACGCCTGGGAATGGCGGTTGAGTTACCGGAGTTCGTACAACTGGCGGGACAAGCCAACGTTCGCGAGTACGCCCTGGAATTGTTAATTCAAGCGACTCAAAACCGTTCGGAAATCGACGCACTGCTCGATCGCGCCATCGTCGATTGGCAGCTCGAACGTCTACCTCGCATCGAACAGGACGTGCTGCGCCTGGCCGTGGCCGAACTGCAATATCTCGCCATTCCCGAACAGGTGGCCATCGACGAGGCGGTAGAACTCACGAAACGCTATAGCAGCGATAATTCTTTCCGCTTCGTCAACGGCGTCTTGCGTCGCGTGGTCGATTTACTGAAATCTGAAGCCGAAGCCACCTCTTCCCCGAATTAATGGGGGTTTTTCTCGGGTTTGACGGCAATCTGCACTCTGAAAAACCCGGTATCTCTAAGATGCCGGGTTTCTGGCGATTTTAAGAAAACCCATATTTTTGAGAAAGACGGATAAATTCTACTCACAAGGTGTTGTCTCCACGTTGTACTATAAGAACGAGAAGAACTTAAACTTCGGCATTCTCTGACGACTTTCTGGCAAACGAGCTATGGTGTTTAACTGGTTCCGCCGTCAATTCGATCGCGACAAACAAAAAGAAGACGAATCGACTCAATCTCCAGTCGAAGAAACTCAAGAAACAGCAGAAGAAACGGTAGAAAAAGAAGAAGAAACGGGAGAAACGGCGGCGGAAACTGCCCCGAATCAAGATTATTTGGCTTGGGCAAAAGCGGCGTATCAAAATATTCAACAACAGCAGCCCACTGAAGAAGAAGTTTCAGAAGAAGAAGTTTCAGAAGAAGAAATTTCAGAAGAAGAAGTTTCAGAAGCAGCCCCTGAAACGGTTTCAGAAGAAGTTTCAGAAGAAGAAGTTTCAGAAGAAGAAGTTTCAGAAGCAGCCCCTGAAACGGTTTCAGAAGAAGAAGTTTCAGAAGAAGAAGTTTCAGAAGAAGAAATTTCAGAAGCAGCTCCTGAAACGGTTTCAGAAGAAGAAGTTTCAGAAGAAGAAGTTTCAGAAGCAGCCCCTGAAACGGTTTCAGAAGTGGAATCTGTTACCGAAGAAGTTTCCGCAGAAATTTCTGAAATTGAAGAAAAAGCGGAAATCATTTCAGACAAAGCGGAACCCACCGAAGTCGAACCCGTTTCAGAAGAAGAAGTTTCAGAACCCGTTGCAAAAGTCGAAGAAGCCCCAGCCGAACCCGCTTCTGAAACCAACGTTCCGGCGTGGGCGAAAGCCGCAGAAGAACGAAAAGAACGACTCGATCGGCTGAAAGCCGAAGCCGTCGAAACCCCCGTCGAAGAAGAACCCGTCCCCGAACCGACGCCAGCGATCGAATTCGACGAAGATTTCGTGTGGTCGGCGGAAGTCTTGGCCGGTCAAGGTCGCCGTCCCGACGAAGTATCGATCGAAGAAATTAACTGGTTGCAAAAACTCCGCCAGGGACTCGGAAAAACCCGCGTCGGACTCGTCAACCAGCTTAAATCGATCGTCGGTCAAGGACCGCTGAACAAAGACGCCGTATTTGAAATCGAGGCGTTGCTGTTACAAGCCGATGTGGGGGTCGAAGCCACCGACCTCATCATCGAAACCTTACAAGCCAAACTGCGAGAAGAAAGCCTTCCCCCCGAAGAAGCGATCGCCTATCTCAAACAAATTCTCCGCGACATCCTCGATCGACCCTTCAAGAACGGCTACGAACGAGAATTCGTTCCCGAAAAAGACCGCTTCAACATCTGGTTGATGACGGGGGTAAACGGCGCCGGAAAAACCACCACCATCGGCAAACTGGCGCATTTAGCCAAAAAATCCGATTACACCTGTATCATCGCCGCCGCCGACACCTTCCGGGCTGCTGCAGTGGAACAGGTCAAAATCTGGGGACAACGCAGCGAAACAGAAGTCATCGCCAACCCCGGAAAAAACACCGACCCCGCCGCTGTGGTTTTCGACGGAATCACCGCCGCCAAATCCCGCGATATCGAATTGCTGTTGGTCGATACCGCCGGACGGTTGCAAAACAAAAAGAACCTGATGGAGGAACTCAGCAAGATTCGCCGCATCATCGATAAAAAAGCCTCCGATGCCAAAGTCGAATCGCTATTAGTTCTGGATGCCACCTTGGGTCAAAACGGATTACGTCAAGCTCAAGTCTTTGCAGAAGCGGCGAAGTTAAGCGGCGTCGTTCTCACCAAACTCGACGGAACTGCCAAAGGGGGCGTCGCCCTGGCGGTAGTCGAACAATTGGGACTTCCCATCCGTTTCGTCGGGGCGGGTGAGGGAATCGAGGATTTACGACCCTTCTCTAGTTACGAGTTTGTGGAAGCTCTGTTAAACGGTTAATCGCGACAGGAAGGTTAGAGACAGGATTTCTCCGAACCCGAACCCTTGCACGATCGAACCCCGGTTTCTGTCGAGAAACCGGGGTTTGAGTTGAGTTGAGTTGATGCTCTAGGAGACGGTTCTAGGCGATCGCAGCCATCTTCACATCGCTGTTAGCGAGCATCTCTTGTAGTTCTTCGGCATCGACGGTTTCTTTTTCGACCAACATTTCAGCCAATCGATCGAGAACCGAGCGGTTTTCCGACAACACCTGTTTAGCGCGAGTGTAAGCCTCGTCAACTAACTTGCTCACCTCTTCATCAATGGCGGCAGCGGTTTCTTCAGAGAAGTCCCGTTCGGAGGCGATATCGCGACCGAGGAACATATTCCCTTGCTGGCGACCCAAAGCCACCTGTCCGAGGCGTTCGCTCATGCCGAACCGCGTCACCATCTGACGCGCCACGCGAGCCACCTGTTGCAAGTCGTTAGAGGCGCCAGTGGTCACTTCTTCTTCACCGAAGATGATTTCTTCAGCGATACGACCGCCGAGGGCGACGGCCATTTGGTTTTGCAGGTAAGAGCGGGAGTAGAGACCGGAATCCATGCGCTCTTCGCTGGGGGTGAACCAGGTCAAACCGCCAGCAGCACCGCGCGGGATGATGCTGATTTTTTGAACTGGGTCGTAATCGGGCATCAAGGCACCGACGAGGGCGTGTCCGGCTTCGTGATAGGCCACGAGGGTTTTACGTTTCTCGCTCATGACGCGATCTTTCTTCTCCGGACCGGCGAGGACGCGATCGATGGCGTCGTTCACTTCATCCATGGAGATTTCGGTCAAGTTGCGACGAGCTGCCAGAATTGCCGCTTCGTTGAGCAGGTTCGACAGGTCAGCCCCTGTAAAGCCAGGAGTCCGACGGGCGATTTTTTCCAAATCCACGTCTTTGGAGAGGGTTTTGCCGCGAGCGTGGACATTGAGGATTTCCAGGCGTCCCGCGTAGTCGGGGCGATCGACCACCACTTGGCGATCGAAACGACCGGGGCGCATCAAGGCAGCGTCGAGAACGTCGGGGCGGTTCGTCGCAGCGATGATGATAATTCCGGTATTGCCCTCAAAACCGTCCATTTCCGTGAGGAGTTGGTTGAGGGTTTGTTCCCGTTCGTCGTTACCGCCGCCTAAGCCCGCACCCCGCTGGCGACCCACGGCGTCGATTTCGTCGATAAAGACGATACAGGGCGCGTTTTGTTTGGCTTGCTCGAACAGGTCGCGGACGCGGGAGGCTCCGACACCGACGAACATTTCGACGAATTCAGAACCGGAGATGGAGAAGAACGGAACCCCAGCTTCCCCAGCCACAGCGCGAGCCAGCAGCGTTTTACCGGTTCCCGGCGGTCCGACGAGCAGCACGCCTTTGGGAATTTTCGCACCGACAGCGGTAAAGCGATCGGCGTTTTTCAGGAAGTCCACCACCTCCGTCAGTTCCAGTTTGGCTTGTTCGATGCCTGCCACGTCGCCAAAGGTGACTTGGGTTTGGGGTTCCATTTGAACCCGTGCTTTAGACTTCCCGAAGTTCATGGCTTGGCTACCGGGGCCGGATTGGGCGCGGCGCAGCAAGAAGAACAGTCCCACCAACAGCAAGATCGGGAAGAACAAGCTGCTCAGGGCGCGGAACCAGAAGCCATCGTCGCTTTGAGGCATTACCCGCACGTCCAACCCGTTATCCGTGAGGATATCGATGAGTTCGGGGTCGTTGGGCAGGTTGACGACGACTTTGCCGTTGCCTTGGGGGTCGGTATAAATTGCTTGGGTGCGATCGGAACTCAGGTTGATGGTTCCTTCAATTCTGCCGCTTTCGACCGCGCTGATAAATTCGCTGTATTTCGCGGTTTGTCGGGCTTGGGGCTGCTGGTCGAAGAACGCCGTCGCTAAGGCGATGACGACGATCGCCAACAGTGCGTATAAGCCTGCATTTCTCCACCGTTTGTTCACCGGGGTTCTTCCTCCTCGTTTCTTATGAGCGGTTCTTTTCTCGGTTTTATGAGTGTCAGTGTTAACTTATATTAACCTTCTTGAGGGAATCCTGCAAAAACGCGAGACGATGGTGCGTTTGTGCGATGTGCGTTGAGATGGTCGGGGTGACGATCTGAGGTTGGGGACAGTTTGGGGGGCGATCGCTCCTCCATCGGGACGGCAACGCCTTCGACAACGCCGATGAGATACTTCTTGAGATAGTTCTATTGTGCCAAATCGATCGGGGATCGGCGATCGATCCGATCCCGCATCTGAAGGGTGAAGCGTTTCTAGGGGAATAGCGGGGAGGGTGCGATCGGGCGAGATTGAGGCGAACCGATAATTTTTAGGGATTGGGCAACGGCCAAAGTTGTACGATCGGGGGTTGTCAAATAATTACAATTCTATGTATATCTGTATTTAGAAAAAACCAGCATATCTCTATTGGGAAAGACAAAATATTAAGTCAATATTTTATATTCAACATTACCTCTGCTATGCCGACTAACGTAATTGAGATCTATAGCAATCCGAAATAATTCCTGGCAAAAATTTCTGGCAAAATCACCTATCGGCCAAGGGATCTGGAGACCATTCGACCTTCGTTCGAGCTTGCGTTTCACGTCTGTTAATTGCCACAATTGACTTAGGATTGCGATAGTTATTATTGTCTTCGGAAATGATTTGACGAGGCTTCATAATAAACAAGCTTAGTCTATTTCAACTCGAAAGCTCGAATATTAGTTTAATTTAACCCTTAAAAAATAGTTAAGAATCTCAACAACAGACATTTCAGCAGCGAACCCATCGACAACCGCAATCCCGATTCAGCAAATGCAAGGTTTACCACCCCGTCGATCGGGTTCGATCGCTTCGGCCGTCGTAGGGGGTGTGACGCAGTTAAAAAATAGCACTGAAATCCAGTTAATGGACTTTTACCGCGCCATGTAGCCCACCCAACAAAAACAAAAGATGAAGAGATGAGGGGATTCGAGACCCATCTATCATCAGGCTGTCCCCCCATCAAGTCATCTCCTCATCTCAAAATTACGCGTCGTCGAGCGCGGCAATTCCGGGCAGCACTTTACCTTCAAGCAGTTCGAGGCTGGCACCGCCACCCGTGGAGATGTGGCTCATTTTCTCGGCCACACCGACTTTTTCCACCGCAGCCACCGAGTCACCACCGCCGATAATGGTGGTGGTGCCGGTATCGGTCAAATCTGCCAGGGTGCGAGCGATCGCTTCGGTTCCTTTAGCGAATTTATCGAACTCGAACACACCCATCGGTCCGTTCCAAATGACCGACTTACAGTCTGCCAGAGCGTCTTGGAAAGTTTTCACCGAATCCGGCCCGATGTCGAGACCCATCCAACCGTCAGGAATTGCATCGACCGCTACAGTGCGATCGTTGGCATCGGGGGCAAAATTATCAGCAACAATCACATCCGTCGGTAACAACAGCTCCACACCACGCTCTTTGGCTTTGGCTTCGAGAGCTTTTGCCAGTTCCAGCTTGTCTTCTTCCACCAAAGACTTTCCAACACTCAAACCGCGAGCCTTGAAGAACGTAAAGATCATACCGCCGCCGATGAACAGCTTGTCCACCTTTTCCAACAGCGTTTCGATGACACCGATTTTGCTCGACACTTTCGAGCCGCCAACGATCGCCGCCAAAGGACGCTGGGGGTTTTCAATGGCGTTTTGCAAGAACTCCAGCTCTTTCTCAATGAGATATCCCGCAACGCAAGTATCGATGTGTTGCGTGACCCCTTCCGTCGAAGCGTGGGCTCGGTGAGCCGTTCCGAACGCATCGTTAACATAAACGTCCGCCAGAGACGCCAACTGTTTGGCGAATTCAGGATCGTTTTTCTCTTCTCCAGCGTGGAAACGGACGTTTTCCAGCAGCAGCACGCCGCCGTTGGCCAGTTTGTCCACTTCAGCTTTCACCGCATCACCAACGCAATCGTCGCATTTAATAACCGGTTTGCCTAACAGTTCCGAGAGACGTTGCGCCACGGGGGTCAAGCGCATATCTTCCTTGACCTGCCCTTTCGGACGCCCCAAGTGGCTCGACAGCAACACTTTCGCACCCTTTTCAGTCAAATCCCGAATCGTTGGGAGGGCGGCGCGAATCCGCGTATCGTCGGTGATTTTGCCCGAATCATCCAAAGGTACGTTGAAATCCGCCCGTACCAAAACCCGTTTACCCGATAAATCCGACGCCGATAAATTTGCTACAGTTTTCTTAGGCACTTTGACCTCCTATATCTACTTACTTTCCTGGTATTTCCACGTACCTGGCGGTCAAGTTGAGACTTCGCGCCGTCACAATTCTACCGGAGACCGGACATTAGAGAGACGACAATGTTTAAGAGCGTACTGTTTCCCATCGACGGCAGTAGAGAATCGCGCCACGCGGCCGAAATCGTGGCCAATTTAGCGAAAACCTACAACGCCCGCCTAATTATCCTGTCAGTGGTCGAACCGCCTGAAGAAGGTAGCGAACCCACGCGGATGAACTCTCCCGAAGCGATCGCCGAACTGCTCAAAAGCGCTCAGGAAGTCTTTTCCGAACAAGGCATCGAAGCTGAAGCGATCGAACGGCAAGGCAAACCCGCCTTTACCATTTGCGATGTCGCCGACGAACTCGACGTAGACTTAATCGTCATGGGCAGTCGCGGCACCGGCTTAACGGAAGAAGGCGCCGCCGAAAGCGTCACCAATCTAACCATCAACCTGTCCCCCTGTCCCGTGTTGGTCGTTCCCTAAGGGCGATGATGGGATGATGGGATGATGAGATGATGGGATGATGGGATGATGGGATAAGTAGAAATTCTGAGTCGGTGCGTGACCATGTATGGGTCTCAGGTTCGACACCTGATTTTTCAAGTCATGCACCCTACCCCCGTTCCCCGTTCCCCGTACCCCATTCCCCGTTCCCCGTTAATGATTCAGTGGTATCCCGGTCATATTGCCAAAGCCGAACGGCAACTGAAAGAACAACTCAACCGCGTAGACGTGGTTCTGGAAGTGCGAGACGCGCGAATTCCTCTGGCCACCCATCACCCGCAACTGACGCAGTGGTTGGGGGAAAAATCGCGGATTCTGGTTCTCAACCGCGTGGATATGATTCCCCCAGAAGTCCGTCAGGCTTGGACGAACTGGTTTTCCGATCGCGGCGAAACGGCCTATTTCACCAACGCCAAGCAGGGAACGGGAGTCGCGCAGGTGGCGAAAGCGGCTGAAGCGGTGGGGGACAAACTCAACCAACGCCGCGTGTCTCGAGGGATGCGCCCTCGTCCGGTGCGGGCGGTGGTGATTGGTTTTCCCAATGTGGGAAAATCGGCGTTGATTAACCGTTTGCTGCGGCGGAAAGTGGTGGAAAGTGCTAGACGTGCGGGGGTGACGCGCCAACTGCGCTGGATTCGCCTGTCGGAAAGGGGCGGAAAACGCGGGAAATCTGGGGCGGCGAACCGGGCGAATTTGGAACTTCTCGATTCGCCGGGTATTATTCCCTGGAAGTTGGACAAACAGGCGGACGCGGTGAAGTTAGCTATTTGCGAGGATATTGGCGAGGCGGCTTACGATAATCAACGGATTGCGTCGGCGATGGTGGATGCGATCGCCCGAGTTGAAGAGTTGGGTAACGACATGGTTCCGCAAAACGTCTTGTTGTCCCGCTACGACCTCGATCCCAAGGGTATGACGGGGGAATCCTATTTACATTTTCTGGCCGCCGAACGCTATCAAAACGATGTCGAACGTACCGCCTGTCAGCTTTTAAACGATTTCCGTAAAGGAATCCTCGGGACGATTCCCCTGGAATTGCCGTTGGATGATGGGATGAGGGGATGAGGGAAAATTTTCTCCTCATCTCCTGACCTCATCAAAACTCCTGGGTCTGAAACCCCGCCCTTTCAGGGCGGCTTTACACAATAGATGCTACAATGTGAGCATGACGCAAAAAGCATTCCGATATCGTTTCTACCCAACTGCCGAACAGGAAGACCTGTTGCGGCGGACGCTGGGCTGTACCCGCCTTGTCTACAACCGTGCTTTGGCCGCAAGGACTGAAGGCTGGTATGAAAGGCAAGAACGGATTGGGTATAAAGAAACGTCGGCGTTGCTGACTGAGTGGAAAAAAGAGGATGAGCTTAGCTTCTTGAACGAAGTTAGCTGCGTCCCCTTGCAGCAAGGTTTGAGACACCTCCAAAAAGCGTTTGCTAATTTCTGGGCGGGACGGGCTAAATACCCGAACTTCAAAAAGAAGCGAAACGGCGGCAGTGCTAGTCAAAATTGACCGTTGGTTTCCGTCCTCCAAGCGCTGCTCGAACTGTGGGCATATCGTTCAACGATTGCCGCTTAATGTTCGAGAGTGGGATTGTCCTGAATGTGGTACTCACCACGATCGGGATATCAACGCTGCTGTTAATGTCTTGGCCGCTGGGCAAGCGGTTTCAGTCTGTGGAGCGACTGTAAGACCCAAAGAGAGTAAATCTCGGAAGGCGGGTGCTATGAAGCAGAAACTCAGATCGTGAGGTCTGGGAATCCCCGCGCCTTTAGGCCGGGGAGGATGTCAATATCTCTCCCGTCTTGCCGGGGATCTGGCTTGAAATTCAATACATAAAATATATATTTTGTCAATACCCGATCTCGAAAAGTGTATCCTTACCTCATCACCGCATCATCCCATAATCTCCTCATCACGATTTGGGGGCGAAGCAGAGTAAGACGCCTTCGGAGTCTTTTAACTCGAAGCTGTTGAGGTCGTCTAAATTGCCGTCGCGATCGAGTCCGGGGGAGGCGACGGACACTTTCCACTGATTGAGGTTAATCCCCAACCATTCGCCGAGGTTGACTTTCATCGGTTCGCCCCCCATGTGCGCCACCATGGCAATGCCTTCGGAGCCGTTGTTGGGGTTGCTGCGGACGCCGTAGAAAATGGTTCGATCGCCCTCGCTGTATTTGTCGAATCGATCGGTGCCGATGAGACTTTGTCCCAACCAGGGCCGCTGGTGGCGGAATTCTCGTAATTGACGGTTAAATTGCGCTTTGAGGGGATCTACCTTGTCTTCGTAATGGGAGACTTTACAGGCTTCGTAGCAGTCTTCCATGAAGGAGAGGGCGAATTTCTTTAACTGCGCTACGTCTAGGGTTTTGAGGAACTGTACCATTTCGGGATGGTTGAGGAGTCGCAGTCGATCGATCCGACAGGACGTCGTGTCTTCTCCCAAACACTCCTGACAGGCTTCGGCGACCTGCTCGAGGTCGTAATCCATTTCTCCCATGGTTTCCTGCAAGGCGTGGCCGAAGTCTCGCAGTTCTTGAAGATGGAGAAATCCGAGGGATTTTAAGTGTTGGAACAACTCGGGTCGATCGTAAATTTCTGGCGTGACCTGCCATTCGAGGAATCCCACTTCTTCGGAAACCACTTTCACACCATACCGCTCGTCGGTGTTGCGGAAGAACATCCAAGGGGCGTGAGAGAGGGCGTTGATGAAATCCATGGGAAGCCCTGGGCTGAACCCGTACACCCACAGCGTCGTTGCTGGGTTGTCGTAGGCGTTGCGAAGTACTTCTGAGAGCGTCTCGCCGAGATTCCAGTTGATGGGTCGATCGAGATCGACCTGATTTCCGCGCCGAACGGTGTCGTGGTTGGCGCATCCGGTAATCCAGTTACTCCCGATATGCATCACTTCCAACACGCGACGCCATTTCTTTTCCCAAAAGCCCTGTAACGTCGGGGTGTTGTGGGCAAAAATCAACGGCCCCCACTGATAGGACTCGGGCATTTTCTCGATGAGATCCCGATAGGTGGAGGTATCTTCCCAGCCTTCGGAGGGCCAGGGGCGACCGTCCTCGAAAATGGTAAACATCAACCGTTTGTGGTCGCCGATTTCCTGTACGACATCGCTCATAGCCAGTAAATAGGCGTCGTCTTGTTCGACGACTCCCGAAAGCGGGTTGAAAAAGCGGAAATCCTGGCCGCCATCGACGCGAATCCCGTCGCATCCGGTGTTGAGTTTGCGTCGCTGCATTTCCAGGAAAATCGCCCGAACGGTTGGCAGTTGGTGGTTTAAGTCCTGCCCGTACATATTCGGACCTTTGAGATATTCCCGATTGACGAGGAGTTCTGATTGGTTGTCGGCGTGACCGTACACTAAATCGTAAATAACTTGGATGGGTCCGGTGGAAAAGTTGTGTAAGGTGGCGATGAAATCCACCACTTCGTCGGGGCGCAAGCTGCCCAATAGGGCGGGGTTGGTGGTACTCGATCCCAATAGCGGCACGTCGTAGCCCCAATCTTGGGTGTTGGGTTTGTTCAGTTCGATGGTGAGTTCGTCGTCTTCTTGGCTGATGAAGACGAAAAATTCGCTTTCGGGGCTGTAGTCGGTGCGAAATTCGATTGTGGGTTCGGTGGGAAGCAACT